>CAYXXQ010000448.1:0-2628 GCA_964469075.1 uncultured Rhodobacter sp. | reverse complement strand
AGCCGCCGCCAAGGGCTGTGCCATGCAGGGCCGCGACGACGGGTTTGCTGCAATCTTCAACCGTTTGGCAAACGTCCGGCAGGGCCGGGCCTTGCGGTGGTTTGCCAAATTCAGTGATGTCAGCGCCTGCCGGAAAGGTCCGGCCTTCGCCGATGATCACCACGGCCTTGACCGCCGGGTCAGCGTCAGCGGCGATGATGCCTTCATTGATGCCTTGCCGCACCGCCTGGCCCAATGCGTTGACCGGCGGATTGTTGATGGTGATGACGGCGATATCGCCGTCTTGGGTCAGGCTTACGAATTCTGTGATCTGTGTCATGCTATCTCTGTCTTCCAAGATTAAACCGCGGCCAGCCCGCCATCGACGGACAGGGTTTCCCCGGTCATGAAACTGTTTTCTTCCCAGGCAGCAAACAGGATGGTCTTTATGACCTCATCCACCTGCCCGACCCGGCCCATAGGGATGCCTTTGGTCAGCGCGAATTCCGCCGCTTCGCGCCCCTTGGGCGAGGCTTCAAGATACCCCGTCAGCATCGTGGTATTGGCAAATGACGGGCAAACCGCGTTTACCCTAACACCTTTGCGGCCATATTCTGCCGCAGCGGAGCGCGTCAGGCCGACGACACCGTGCTTGGCGGCAGCATAGATCGCCAAAAAGGGTGAGCCGACCAGCCCCGCCGCCGAGGCGATATTGACGATTGCCGATGGCGTGCCTTCTTCTTCAAACCGCGATGACATCACCGGCAATTGCGCCTGCATTGCGTAAAACACGCCCATCAGGTCGATGTCGATCACCCGCTGGGCAAATTCAGGGTCCGTATCCGGCAGCCGCTGCATCGGCGAGACGATCCCGGCATTGTTGACGGCCACATCCAACGCACCGAATTCCGATAGCGCCAGATCGACCAGATCGTGGTGATAAGCCGGGTCAGTCACGTCCCCGGCCAGGCCAACCGCCTCAACCTCAAGGGCGTCAGTTACGGCGGCCAGACCGGCAGCGTCGATATCCGACAAAACCAGCCGCGCCCCGAGGGAAGCGAAAATCTCAGCCGAGCGGCTTCCAAACCCGCCAGCGGCACCGGTTATCAGTACGGTTTTCCCATCAAATCGCATCATCTTCCCCCTTAAAACAATTCATTCGCCATACCGGCCAAAATCGGCACAGCGGTGGCCATCTCCCGCGCCCGTTCCGGGTTTGAGGCATTGCCGTCATGCGCCCGGCGCACCACACCTTGCAGGATCGCCGCCAACCGAAAGAACGAGAACGCCAGATAGAAATTCCAGTTGTCGATGCCGCCGATTCCCCGGCGTTCGCAATAAGCGGCGACGTAATCGGCCTCCTCCGGGATGCCGAGGTCGGTGCGGTCCAGCCCGCCAAGGCCGCGCATGCCGGCCTGATGCGGCAGGCGCCACTGCATGCACTGATAGGCCAGATCGGACAAAGGATGGCCCAGGGTCGACAACTCCCAATCCAGCACGGCCAGAATTTTCGGCTGATCAGTGGCGAATATCATGTTGTCGAGCCGGTAATCGCCATGCACCAGACGGCTGGTTTCATCGGCTGGCATATGTGCCAGCAGCCAGTTCATCAGCCTGTCCATATCCGGCACCGGCGTCAGCACGCTGGCCCTATATTGCTTGATCCAGCGATCAGTCTGGCGGGCGAAATAGTTGCCCGGCGGGCCAAAGCTGGACAAACCGACTGTTGGCACATCGATAGTATGCAGATCCGCCAGCGCCTTGTTCATCGCGTCATAGATCGCGCCGCGTTCAGCCTTGGGCAGTTCAGGCAGGGCCGGATCCCAGAAAATTCGCCCCGGCAGGTATTGCATCACAAAAAACATCCGCCCCAGCGGGTTATTGTCATCCGCCAGATGATACATCTTTGGCACCGGCACCTTGCTGCCTTCCAGCGCCTGCATCGCGCGAAATTCGCGGTCCACCTGATGGGCTGATTTCAGCAACTCACCGGGCGGTTTGGCGCGTAAAACATAGTCGCCGGACACCGCTTTCAAATGATAAGTCGGGTTGGATTGACCGGTGCCGAATTTGTCGACCACCGCCAGGCCGTGGAACCCGTCGATATGGGTTTCAAGATAGGTGCCAAGGGCGGCGATATCGTCGATTGCCTGCTGGTGTGCCACCGCTGTCGCCCCTTTATTCCGGTTTGCCGATGACATGCATCGCCAGTTGTTCGGCGATCAGGGCCGGGGTTTCCGCACCCTCGATCTCGACCGTGACGCCAAATTCGCACAGGTAGCGGCCACCATCTTTTTCCGTGACCGACGTCAGCGTCACCTCTGAACGGATGCGCGCCCCGACCTCGACCGGGGCCAGAAACCTGACCTTGTTCAGCCCGTAATTGAAGGTCATCACCCGATCTTCGATGTCCGGAAAAATCGAGGCGTTCAGATAGCTGAGCAGTGACAGCGTCAGAAACCCATGCGCGATCGTGCCGCCAAATGGGGTTTGGGCCGCGGCGCGCTCGGGGTCGATATGGATGAATTGGTAATCCTCAGTCACTTCGGCAAAGCGATTGATCCGGTCCTGGTCGATCTCCATCCAATTGGAGTGGCCGATGACCTGGCCCTGCTGGGCGGCAAGCTGTTTGATTGAAATCATGTCGAT
>CAYXXQ010000447.1:0-2645 GCA_964469075.1 uncultured Rhodobacter sp. | reverse complement strand
ATCGCACGCTCGCCGTTGCTCATCGTTGAATGGTGGTGATAGGGCGCATCCAGATGGGTGCCGTTATGGGTGGCGATCGTCATGGTCTCGACAGCCCAGCCTTCGCCGCCGGGCAGATCTTGTTGCTTCAGCCCGGGGAAAAACGACATCACCTGTTCGGCGGTGTCAGCGTGGCTGAGATATGTGATGTCCGGCAACATGATCGGTGGGTCAGATACGATCCCGGTTTCCAACGCGACGGAAAGATCGACAAAACGTCTGGGCATGGGGTTCTCCTGTAGTCTTCAGATAAGGACCGTTACAAGGATCGGGAATGCCAGAACAAGGCCCAGCACGATCAGCATCATCAGGGCAAAAGGCGCCGCGCCCATGAAGATATCGCCAAGCGTGATGCGCGGATCATCCAGCGAAGTCTTGATGACAAATACCGAAATGCCAAAGGGTGGCGTCAACAAACCGATCTCGACCGCGATGATGGTGACGATGCCGAACCACACCAGATCAACCTGCATCGAGACCAGAACCGGTAGCATCAAGGGCACAAGGATCAACATGATGGACGAACTGTCCAGAACCGTACCCATAACAATCACCAGTGCCACATAGGCCAGGATCACTCCCCAGTAACCGATATCGGCGTTTGCAACGAATTGGCCGAACTCGGCCGGCACACCAGACAGCGCCAGCATTCTGGAATACATCTGTGCTGCAATGATCAGAAACGAGATGCCCGCCGTGACAAGCCCGGTATCGTTCAGCACCTGCCAGAAATCCCGGAGGCTGAGGTTTCGCCGAACCAGGCCGATGATGATCGCCCCGGCACAGCCGACCGCACCGGCCTCGATCGGGGTGAAAAATCCGCCATAGATGCCACCCAGAACCAGCCCGATAAGCAGCGCGATCGGCAGACCCTTGCGGGCAACCTCGAGCCAGGTCAGGGGCGGGGTATCGTCGGTGCTATCTGCGACACCGGGTCCCAGCCATTCCGGGCGCAGAAAAGCCACCGCGAATATGCCAAAGCCGAATATGGCTGCCAGCAGCAAGCCGGGAAGTACACCTGCTATGAACAGGTCGCCGACCGATTGCTCGGTCAGCAGACCGTACAGGATCAACAGCAGACTTGGTGGGATCAACATGCCAAGAACCGACGATCCGGCAACCACGCCAACCGAAAACCGGGCCGAGTATCCGTGCCGGATCATCTCGGGAACCGCGATGCGGGTAAAGACGGCAGCCGAGGCGATGGAAATTCCAGTGATCGCGGCAAAAATCGCATTGGCGCCAACCGTTCCGATACCCAGACCGCCCTTTACCCGGCGAAAAACATGATGCGCCACATCGAAAGCGTCGCGCCCCATGCCGGTGACCGCCACGATATAGCCCATCAATACAAACAGCGGCACGACGCCAAAAAAGTAGCTTGAGATTGTCTCGCTTGCTGCGAGCGCCAACAGTTTTCCTGCCAGCAAGGGCGAGCCCTTGATCATCCAGACACCGACATAGGACGACAGCATCAACGCAAAGGGCACCCAAAAGCCCATATAGACCATGAAAACCATGGCCCCAAAGGACATCATGCCGATTTCAAACGGGCTCATTTCGCGGTTTCGCCTTTTGCCACTAGCTTCAGGCCGGCCTCTGTGGCGAACATTACAAGCTGCACCAGTAACGCAGCGCAGCCGATCAGAATGATCAGTTTCACTGGCCAGATCGGTGCGGTGAAATCGCCAACCGTGCCTTCATAGGTGTTGCGCAGCCAAGATTTTCGGAACAGCGGGACGCTGGCGGTGAAAATCTGCCAGACCAGGGCGATTGCGGCCAGAGAATACAGGAAATCCAGCGTGATCCTGGCCTTCGGCGCGCGTTTCTGAATGAAGCCCAGCACTGCATCCGTCCGGGTAAGCTTGCCTTTGCGGAAGGTCTGGGCGATTTGCAGGAACACGATGGCAACAATCGACATCGACACGATCTCGGGTACGCCCGAGATCGGATGGTCGAACATGCCGCGTCCGATCACGTCGGCGTTGACCAGAAGCATCACCGCGACAATCAGCAAGGTGCCCAGAACATTCAGGCCAACCGTCATCGCGTCCACGATCCGGCGCAGAAAGACAAACCATAGCGGCAGATCGCTGGCTGTCATGTTGTCATTTGTTGGGGTGTCCGTCACAGCGACTTCAATTCTGGCTGGGGATTTGGTGTCGCCCCAACCTCAGTTGGAGCGACCTGTTCGCAGTCAGATCATTCCTGATCCCAGTTGCGCACTGGCGTGGCACCGGCGGCGCGCATCGTATCCATATAGGATTTCAGCACTGCGGAGCCGGGTTTGCCTTCGCTGTCCAGCGTTTCAGCCCACAGCTTTGCAACATTGTCCATTCCGGCAGCCCATTGCTCGCGCATGGCCTGATCGACTTCGGTCACCGTCGCCCCTTGCGACTGCATGATACCAAGGAACTTGCTGACCGAGGCGTCCAGATCTTCATGATAAGCGATCCGATCCGCAATCGCGGCGTCTTTCAAGGCCTTTTGCAGTTCAGGTGACAACCTATCGAACCAATCCTTGTTGGCCGCAATGCCACCGGCATATTGGGCGCCAAAACCGATCATCGTGATATACGGTGCAACTTCATGCAATTTGCCCGGCA
>CAYXXQ010000446.1:0-2647 GCA_964469075.1 uncultured Rhodobacter sp. | reverse complement strand
CAGGTCGGCGACATCAAGCGCAAGCTGCGCAAAGCTGGAACGGAAGGTGGGATCAGCCATCGCGCCAGAGGCTTGCGCCATGGCACGCAGCCGGTTCAACGCCATTTGTGCCATTTTGGGACTGCCATGGGTCAGGCGCTCAAAGCCCAAGAGTGCCTTGGCCATGGTCCAACCGCCGTTGACTTCGCCGACGACGCTGTCTTTGGGGATCCGAAAGTTGTCAAAAAAGACCTCGCAGAATTCATCATCCCCCGCCAGAGTCCTGATCGGGCGAACGGTTATGCCGGGTTGATCCATCCTTGCCAGAAAGAAGCTGATGCCCGCTTGTTTCTTGGCCTGTGGATCAGTGCGCGCCAGAATGAAAATGTCGGTTGAATCCTGCGCCAGGGTGGTCCAGATCTTCTGCCCGTTTAGCACCCAATGATCGCCGTCCAGAATCGCCGTGGTCCGCAGGCTGGCCAGATCCGAGCCTGCGCCCGGTTCCGAATACCCCTGGCACCAAAGGTCCTCGCACGACAGAATGCGGGGCAAATAATAGGCCTTTTGCGCGTCGCTGCCAAAGCGCACCAGAAGCATTCCAAGCATGACGATGCCGATATCGGGGTGGCGGGCGACACCCGCGCTGTCGAATTCGTCGTTCAAGGCCAGTATCTTTTCGATGTTCAGCCCCATGCCGCCATACGCTGCGGGCCAGGCGGGGGCCAGCCAGCCTTTGGATGACAATTTTTGCATCCACACACGGGCCTCATCCCAGCGGATCCGTCTCGTCTGGTTTATCAGATGTGGGGGGCATTCGGCAGCGATGAAATCTCGCAGCGTGGTGCGGAATTTTCCTTCGTCCATGGCGTTGTAGTCAATGGTCATCGGCGGCACCTATCATCGGAAACTGGTCATTCAGCCAACGGGTCCGGTGGGCGCGAGCTGTGCCATAGCGCGATGCAAGCACGAGCGTCCGTTTGACATAGCGGCTGAGATCGTGCTCGTCGGTGTAACCGATGGCTCCGTGTAGCTGGATCGCCTCACGGGTGACCCGCATGGCGGCGTCAGAGCAGCGGCTCTTTGCGGCCGACACCATAGACGCGCGTGCAGCGGACGCCGTGTGCTCAAACGCAAGTTCGGCCCGCATTAACGCCGAACGGGCAATCTCGATCTGAACAAATAGGTCCACGATGCGGTGTTGAAGAGCCTGAAACGCAGCCAGCGGACGACCGAACTGTTCGCGGGTCTTGAGATACTCAAGGGTAATCATAAACGCGTGCTCCATCGCGCCCAGAAGTTGCGCAGAGGCTGCGAGGCGTGCAGTATCCAGAACGACATCCAGGAGGCGCGCGCCATCCCGGGTGTCTGCAATCACCTTGTCAGCCGGGACCCGCACGCTGTCGAAATGAAGCGCAGACAGCGTTCCTCTGTCTGATTGCGGGGCAATATCGCCGGGGTCCGGGAGGGTGTCGACCCAAAAGAGCATGACGCCCTCGGCGGATTTAGCCGCAACGACGGCACCATCGGCGCACTGGCCCAATGGAACAAATCTGGCGTGGCCTGAAAGAACCCAGCTATCGCCGTCGACTTGGGCCTGAAGTTCGACATCGATCGCCGTCATCGCGTCGGGGCGGGATTGCCAGACAAAGGTCGCTAGGGTTGCGCCCTCAATTAGATCGGGCAAAAGAGCGGTGGACAATTCGAGGTTGGAGCCAAGCGCAAGTGCCTGCATGGCCAGCGTCGTGACCTCGATCAATGGGTCGCCCAATGCAGCGCGGCCGATTTCCTGATGAAACGCCGAAAGATCGGAGGCACCCAGACCCACGCCGCCCAAGTCTTCGGGGACCAGCAGGCCCAACCAGCCCATCTCAGCCATAGCCCGCCACCGTTCGGGAACAAAGCCGTCTTTGTGAGCGGTCGAGGGCCTGGCCTGACTGGCGGATGCATCGCGCAGAATAAAACCGGACACACTGTCTCTAAGTTGCCGACGGTGATCCGGTTCGTCGATTGCGGTAAACATCTGCACCTCGAAATCCAGGATCGTGTAGGAGACGGATATCATGTGACATGTTGTTTCGCAATGCAAAAGATGGTTCTGCAATGCGTTTTAGAAAATGACTAGAGTTTTGCATTGCGGGAGTAGTTTCTGCATTGCGTAGGCTTGGTTTTCGAATCCAGCGTGTCTATGCTCCGCGACGAAAGATCAAACGTTAGGGAGAGAAAACCGTGGTGCGCACTTTCAAGACCATGTTGGCTCTGCTTGGACCAGACGAGGAAAAAACCGATCGGCAGTTTATCACATCACTGGCCCGTGGGCTCGAGGTGCTGCGGGCTTTCGAACCGGGTGACGGCTTGCTCGGCAATCTCGAACTGGCCACGCGGACCGGGCTTCCAAAGCCAACGATCGCGCGGATCACTCATACACTGACAACTTTGGGGTATATGGAATACAACCACAGGCTGGAAAAGTATTCGCTGGGGACCCCGGTTCTCTCTTTGGGGTATGCTTGCCTGGCCAATGTCGGCATTTCACGAATCGCCCGGCCGCACATGCAGGAACTGGCCGATTTTGCCAACATATCGGTGGCGCTGGGTAACCGGGACCGATTGAACCTTGCCTACCTCGAATTGGCGCATGGTAGTGCAACTGTGTCTTTGCGGCTCGAAG
>CAYXXQ010000445.1:0-2653 GCA_964469075.1 uncultured Rhodobacter sp. | reverse complement strand
CATATTTGCGTGATTTCGGGCGGCGATCCCCCAGGCGGTAGTAATAATTCCGCCGCGCGATCCCATAAGCATCGGCCAGATGATCCGGCGCGCGGGTTTGTGCGGCTTGACAGGCGGCGATGGTTTTGGCGCCGATGACCCCATCCTGACCAAGCCCAAACCCCATGTCACCAAGCAAACGCTGCAAGATCATCACCGCGTTCCGACCGGCATTGACATACATGTCAAACAGGCTGGCTTGTAGCGGGGCTGGCACGGCACCAATACCGGGGGCCGTGAAATAATGGGTCAGGAAGATATCCACTGCCTGATCGGCATTCAGCAGATGCAAATCAGGCAATCCGACCAGGCCATCGCCGTTCAGATCAAGCCCAAGGCGTTTTAGCGTGCCGATTGTGACCCCATGTTTCGTGGCCCCGCCGGGATCATCCGGGTCATCGACAAAGCCGCCCTCACGGGCGACGATCTGACTCGCAATATGCCGAACGCTGTGCATCAATTGGCCCCCTTATGCGCTGGAAATTCGCGCTCAAGGGTCGTGAAAACTGGTTAATAAACTGATTACTCACCGTTCGCAGGTACGAAAACCCCTTGTTCTTTCAGGGCGTCAGCCACCTCTTTTGGCATGTAGTCTTCATCATGTTTGGCAAGGATTTCAGTGGCTTGGAAGGTTCCCTCGACCAGCTTGCCAGTGGCGATCATGCCTTGACCTTCGTCAAACAGGTCAGGCAGGATGCCAGTGAAGGCGACCTTGACGACCGCGCCGCCGTCGGTGACGGCAAAGTTGACGGTCTTGCCCTGCCCACGGATCAGACTGCCCTCTTCAACCAGCCCGCCAATGCGAAACACTTCATTGGGGCCCGGCGGGGCTTCAGCCACCTGACTGGGGGAGCGGAAATAGGAAATTCCGTCGCGCATGGCATAGCCAACCAATACGGTGGCCAGCCCCAGAAAGACAAAGGCCGCAAAGATCAGCTGAATGCGTCGTTTCTTTTTCAAACCACCTACGGCCATATCACCCTCATGGAAAAATCGGGGCCAGCATCAGCCCTTCGGTTTCGTTAAAGCCCAGCATCAGATTGGCGTTCTGAAGCGCCTGCCCCGATGATCCCTTGGCAAGATTGTCCAATGTCGCAATCACCAGAACGCGGCCGGAAACCCGGTCGCCAGCAACCCCTATGTGGCAGAAGTTGGAGCCCTGAACATCACTCATCGCGGGCATTTGGCTTTTGGGCAGGACCAACACGAAAGGTTCATCCGCATAGGCCGCCGTCAGGGTGTCATGCACCAGATCGGCATCGCCTTTCAGGTAACAACTGGCCAGAATACCACGATTGGCGGGCACCAGATGCGGTGTGAACATGATCCTGACATCGCGCCCGGCAAGGGCTGAAAATTCCTGATCAAACTCCCCCAGATGGCGGTGCGTGCCACCAAAGGAGTATCCCATAACGTCTTGAGAGCGCTCAGCATAAAGCATGTTTTCCTTCAAGGAGCGCCCGGCCCCGGAAATGCCGTTCTTCAAATCACAAATGATGTTATCAAGGTCAATCACCCTGGCCGAAATCAGCGGCCTGAGGGCAAATTGCACCGTTGCGGCATTGCAGCCTGTGCCAGCCACCAGACGCGCGTCTTTGATCTGATCGCGGTAAAATTCGGTCAGGCCATAAACCGCTTCGGGCTGGATTTCCGGCGCGTCATGTGGCCGGTTGTACCATTTCTCATAGGCATTTGGATCGCGCAGCCGGAAGTCGGCCCCCAGATCGACGACCTTGACCGATTTCGGCAAATCCTTGACGATTGCCTGGCTTAGTCCATGCGGCAACGCGCAGAACACAAGGTCGATTTCGTTGAAATCAATGTCCTCGATCCGCACCAATGCTGGCAGGTCAAGATGGCGCAGGTGGGTGAACACCTCGCCCATCTGCATGCCGGCTTTGCGGTCTGCGGACAGGGCTTTGATGGTCAGATGCGGGTGAGAGGCGATCAGCCGGACAAGTTCAGCCCCGGTATAGCCCGAAGCGCCGAGGATGGCGATATTCTTGGTTTGTGACATGCTGGTCTCTCCACCAGGTAGGATCTTATTGCGATGTAGGGTGTCTTGGGGCGACCTTCAATCAGGCGCGCGTGAATCGGATATCTCGTCGCAGGAAGCGCGTGGCCTGATCGGCAACATTGCGTGGCTCCCCTGTGGTCAGAAACTCAGATTTCTTGCCGGCACCCGCCATGCCGGGATTGCGTTTCAGGTAGTCCTGCAAGCTGTTGGCAACAATTTTGCCCTGGGAAAACACCTTGACCTTGTCGCCAAGGGCGGTCTGAAAAACATCGGCCATCAAAGGGTAATGGGTGCAGCCAAGGATCGCCGCCTCGGGCTTGGGCATCCGGCGCAGCAGCGCATCGACATGGCTGCGCACCAACGCTTCGGCCAGGATCAGATCGCCGTCTTCCAGCGCGTCGACCAATCCGCCGCAAGGCTGGGCCTCGACATCGACGCCGATGGCGCGAAAGGATAGCTCCCGCTGAAAGGCGCGGCTGGCCACGGTGGATGGCGTGGCAAACAGCGCTACATGCTTGACGTCAACCTCCCGTGGGGCGGAATTGTCGCCCCAGTTGCGTTCGGTCAAAGCCTCAATCAGCGGCACGAACACCCCCA
>CAYXXQ010000444.1:0-2671 GCA_964469075.1 uncultured Rhodobacter sp. | reverse complement strand
GCGGCCCCCTCCTAAGGGGCAGGCCAGAGGTTCGAATCCTCTCGGGGTCACCATATTGTCCGTCTTCCCGGCTCGGGTGCCAAAAAAACCGGCCCGAAGGTCACTCCGGGCCGGGATGTTTAGATCAAGTCTTGCTCGATTCCCTTAGGGAAAGACACGCAAGGATGATGCCTTGTCGCGTGCGGCCGGGGGCAGGTTTTGCTTGCTGTTGACGTTGATGCACGGGCCAAGCCCGTAGGTGGGTGAATCGCACAGGACTGCGTGTGCGCCGCCAAATGGCCAGACGGACGAGATCCGGTTATTGGCCACAGGTGGCAGTGGTGCATAGGCAGGGCCTGGTTTGCGGCAGAAATAGGCTCCACTGGTATTGTGGTTCAGCAAATCAAAGAAACAAACCTGTTTCACGATCGGCATCAACCCGGTCACAACCCGCATTGACGAGACCTTGTTGTTCAGAAACGCCCCCAGCGCCGGCTGGTTCGAAGTGATGTTCCGGCAAAACGCTCCAAGGTTTGGATTGTCGCATAACAGCACCTTGCCGTTGCCGTGCAGCCGAACCGAGGTGATCCGATTATTCGCCATTGCCGGCAGGGTGTTATAAGTGCCGACCGTGCGGCAAAAACCGGTGCCGGAATAGTTCGGCCCGTCAAAGAAACAGGCGCCGTGGGTTGGCGGGGTTGGTCCCATGCCGGGGATCGGCAGGGTGATATCGGAATCGCCACACACGATAGTGAAATGCGGCACGCCTCCCGGGCCGATTGTCAGGTGAAAGTTACAGTCTGGATCAGGTGTGCCGGCACTTGGCGCGGCGGTCAGGTAACTGCCGCTGACCCATCCATCCGGACCGTCATGGGCGACATAGCACCAGCCGTTTGCCTGGCATTCGGTGGCATCGACCACCTCGCCCGGTGTCAGGGTATCAACCACGCCATAGCCCGTCCCAGGCCCTGATCGGACGTTGACAGCCGTTGTCGCCTGCGCCGGTGTTGCCGACGCTATCAGCGCGGTGAGTGGCAGCATCACAAGTGCTGAGATTATGGCTTTCAGAAATAAAGGCAGTTTCATATCAGCCTCCTTGTTCAAGAACTTTCCCCGTCTTGAGCCGACCCTCCGGTATCCATCGACCCCCGTCGCTCTGGCCACCATTGTTTTCGGGCAGGTGGTGATTTTATGGATCAAGACGAAGGCAAGGCTTTGATCTAAGTCAACGGGGTCGGGACTATTTTGACCGGGTGGCGCGTGGCAAAGTGGAGCGGCGGGGTCTTGTGGTTTACGATTGGAGGCTTTCGGGTGACGTGCAGATCGGGAGGTTGCTGCGAATAACGCTGGAACTCTGGCCCGGCAGGTGAATACTGCGCGGGTATTTATGGATTTGGTTTTGGCACTAAGTCAGGAAGGTCGCGTGATGGATGATTTAGCCGCTGGGTATGATGTAGCCGTGATCGGCGCCGGAATCGCAGGTGCCTCCGCCGCCGCTGAGCTTGCCAAACACGCGCGGGTTTTGTTGCTGGAGATGGAGGCGCAGCCCGGCTATCACACCACCGGCCGGTCGGCGGCGATGTTTGCGCCGGGGTATGGTCCAAGGCCGATACGGGTCTTAACCCGCGCCTCGGCCAGTTTTTATGCGGCCCCGCCTGCCGGATTTTGCGACACCCCGCTGTTGCACCCCCGCGATGTTTTGATGCTGGCCCGGCCCGACCAGACCGCTGCGGCTGCCGCCTTGCTGGCCGAATTGCAGGGCGAAATCGACATTGCGGATTTGGATGCGACGGCAGTTGAAAAGCGGGTGCCACTGCTACGCCCGGGCTATGCCGCGCAAGGGATACTGGACAGGTCCGGCAGCGATATAGATGTCCATGCGCTGCATCAGGGATATTTGCGGGCCTTTCGCGCTTTGGGCGGCGAACTTGTCACCAAGGCTGAGGTCCAGACCCTGACGCGGGCTGGCGATATCTGGCAGATCAAGGCCGGGGGGCAGACGTATGAGGCCGCCACCCTTGTCAATGCCGCCGGGGCCTGGGCGGAAAAGATCGGGGATATGGCAGGGGCCGAACCGATCGGCCTTGTCCCCAAGCGTCGCACCGCGCTGATTGTGGCGACGCCAGATGGTATCAAGGCGGACGATCTGCCGCTGGTCGTGGATATTGATGAACAGTTTTACCTGAAACCGGATGCCGGGCGCTTGCTGATCTCCCCCGCTAATGAGGACCCGGAGCAGCCTTGCGACGCCCAGCCCGACGAGATGGATATCGCCCTGTGCATCGACAGGATTGAGCGCGCGTTTGACCTGCCGGTGCGGCGGATTGAAACCAAATGGGCTGGGCTACGCAGTTTTGTCGCCGATAAATGCCCGGTCGCAGGATTTTCGCAAGTGGCACCTGGGTTCTTTTGGCTGGCCGGTCAAGGGGGCTATGGCATCCAAACCGCCCCGGCCTTGTCCAGACTTACCGCTGCCCTTGTGCTGGGCCAGAGCGTGCCGCAGGATATTTTGGACCACGGTATTGCAGAGGCTGACTTGTCGCCCGCTAGGTTAACTGCGCGTGAATGAAGGGGTATTGGAAACGTCGGTTGGACAGCGCTAACATTGTCGGCGCAGTGGCGCCATTTTGGACCCGGAGGACAAAGACATGAGTAATCCGCTTATCACTGCCCGCGACAGGTTCGCAGCCGA
>CAYXXQ010000443.1:0-2688 GCA_964469075.1 uncultured Rhodobacter sp. | reverse complement strand
TCCTGAATTTCACGCCCGAAATCGGCGTCGCCCAGTCGATTGCCCCGGGTATTCGCCGGCTCGTCGCACCCAATGCCTCGCCCATGACGTTTCGGGGCACCAACACTTATTTGCTAGGGGAGGTTGACGTCGCCGTGATTGATCCCGGCCCCGAGGACGCTGCCCATCTTGATGCGATCCTGCGCGCCGTTGGCGATGTGCGCAAGATCAGCCATATTTTCGTCACCCACAGCCATGTTGACCATTCGCCGCTGGCGGGCCGCCTGTCGGCCGTCACTGGCGCGCCGGTTTTGGCGCTTGGCGACAGTCAGACCGGCCGTAGCCCGGTGATGACGCATCTGGCCGCGACCTGCGATCTGGGTGGCGGCGAAGGGGTCGATCACGCGTTTCAGCCCGATATCACGCTGGCGGATGATGAGGTTACGCGCAGCCGCGAATGGTCCCTGCGCGCCATCGCAACGCCCGGGCATTTTTCCAACCATCTGTGCTTTGCCGTTGGGGCAGGCGGCAGTGATACTGGCGAGGTGTTTTCCGGCGACCATGTGATGAGCTGGGCCACGACCCTCGTGTCACCGCCCGACGGCGATTTGACCGCCTTCTTGGCCTCGCTGGCCCTGATGCAAACACGCAGGCAGGACCAGGTCTATCTGCCGGGTCACGGAGCAGTGCTAGAAGACCCGCAGGCGATGCTGCGCCACCAGATCGCGCATCGGCAAATGCGGGAATCACAGATATTGGCAGAGCTGTCAAAACAGCCCGCCACCCCGATCGAACTGGCCAACCGGATTTACACCGAAATCCCCCGCGAACTGATCCCCGCCGCCAGCCGCAATGTTTTCTCCCATCTCATTGATTTATTAGAGAAAAGACAGGCATCCATCAGCCAAGCCCTGACCCACGAGGCCCGGTTTTCGCTGGCCGCAAAAACCGGCTGAAAAACCTAGGCCAAACATGCGAATGATACTGGACCCCCATTCCCGCCTTTGCTATACGGACCCCCGCAACGGGGTGATGCCCCAAGCATGTTCCGGCGTAGCTCAGTGGTAGAGCAGTTGACTGTTAATCAATTTGTCGTAGGTTCGACCCCTACCGCCGGAGCCATAAAACCTTATAATAACAACTAGTTACCTTCATAAATTTGGTTCAACTATCTACATAGGTTTTCTCACGTAGACACAACGTAGACAGTTTGAGCGGGAAATGCCGGCCGAAAGGCTAAGTATTCTTGATGCAGTTTCACTGGAACGCATTAACTGCCTGAAACCATTCGACAACCTGCCGTTTTCCCGTGTCTGGTAGAATACAGCCTGTCCGATTGGAAAGAGTGCTTTTCCCTCGGCGGGCTAGGCACTCTGAATTACCCAAGTTGTATGGCCCTCGCAACAAACTTCCGCTTCCAGCCGATCATAAGTCCCGGCTAGCCAGTGAAAGTACTTCGACTGCTTTTGCGAAACGCTCTGGGTATTTAACCATATCGACAATTTTTGGTGTTTTTCCATTGTTCTTAAGAATTGGCTGACCCGCAGTTTCTCCAACATCGTATCCAAAACCATTGGCAAGACTATTCAGGAAGGCCACAGCCGCACTTCGATTTCCGAGACTGGAGGCAACATAATCAGTCCATACTTGCCCACCCTTGAGTATACACGCCAGATTCACAATATTCCCGTTCGGTGCTGCCCACCTTAATATCAAGGATTTCTTGAACTCAGGATAAACGCCAAGTGGTTCGAGTGTTTGCAAAAGCGCGGCGATCCAACTTGGAAGCGCAATGTCGATTGCTTCCATTGCATCGAAAAACGCGTCCGAGGACAAGGTTTCTGCCGGTCTGTTCGCATTTGGTTGCATGGTTTCAGCAGTTGAGATTGTCGCAGAAATTGCGTCGCCTTCAATACGAATAACACCGCGTTCAATTCGGTGTGTCGAGACAAGCGTTCTAGGAACGACAATCAATGTAGGCTCTTGAGATTGAAAAATCGAAAGTTCCACCATTGCAAACGTGAAGCGAAACCCTGCATGGGATTGCAAACCAGACGCCAAAGATTCTAGTTCACCCCGAATACCATCACCGACAACCAACACGACAATCCGCCCCGTCTTGAGGTTGTGGATAACTGCGTCAATCAGGGAAGCTTCGTCCAACGTTTCTGGGCCATCAACCAGTTCAAATAGGGTTCGGCCATCCGTCCCCTCAGCTTTTTGAGCGGCTTGGTCCAGATCATCGTAGGTCATATCGAACATAGCGGATGCGTAGTCCAAAGCCTGTGCTAGAACCGCCCTTCGCATTTCTGGATTACGCCAGAGCTTCACTTCCACGATGACAATATCACCATCCGGCGTCAGGAACAGATTATCCAAGTATCCACAGCGTAGGGGCAATTCCATACAGATTGGGATCAGGCGGGATAATCCCGGTTCTATCTGGTCTATTGGAAGCAGTGAGGGATGTTCAAAAATCAACTCTTGGAGCCAGCGCTCATTATGCGGCCCGTCGCCACCAATCTTGATTTGATCAAGCTGTCTGGTTCCGTTCGGATCGACGACTACCGGAGTTCCAACAGCTCGCATATTCACCTCCAAGAACCAGGGTTTGCGGTACGTCCCCGCAAATAATTTGGCTATGATCCCTGGTGATCGGGGTGTTAGAAAATCGCACTGAGACGATCCCTGTGGCCTTCAGCCGGAGAG
>CAYXXQ010000442.1:0-2714 GCA_964469075.1 uncultured Rhodobacter sp. | reverse complement strand
CGATGTCGGTTGTCGAGGCCATGCAGAGCGGGCTCGTGCCCGTGACGACGCCCGTTGGCGAGATTTCCCGCTATTGTCATGATGGAGACAGCGCGATCTTCGTTCATGACGACGCGGCTGCAGTCGATGCTGTGTTGGCCTTGCTGTCGGATCCGGATCGATATAGGCGGATGTCTTGCGCCGCAGCAAAGTATTGGCAGGCGAAACCGCTTTATAGGGATGACTTCCTCGATGCAGCGAAAGAATTGATCGAGGGTCGGGCGCATGCAGCATAGCCCGTTTGGTACCACCCTGGATCTGGAGCTCTGACATGTGTGGAATTTGTGGCGTTTTGTCGTCCGGGTCGGATAAGTCCCTCGCTGACACCGCACGCATGATGGCCGACACCTTGCATCACCGCGGCCCGGATGATGCCGGTGTCTGGACCGATCCCGATGTGGGCGTGGCTCTGGGCCACCGGCGACTTTCCATTACAGACCTCAGCCCCGCAGGCGCGCAACCGATGGTGTCGCCTTGCGGTCGTTATGTCATCGCCTTCAATGGCGAGATTTACAATCACCTGACCATGCGGGACGAACTAGCGAAGCTTGGTTTGGCGCCGGCGTGGCGGGGAAGTTCTGATACCGAAACCCTGCTCGCCGCGGTATCGCATTGGGGCCTTCGGGATGCGTTAAGACGTGCCTTTGGAATGTTTGCCCTCGCCCTCTGGGACAGGCAGGCGAAACAGCTTCACTTTGCGCGCGACCGTATTGGTGAAAAACCGCTCTATCTGGCGCGGCTTCCTGATGGATGGGCCTTCGGATCGGAACTGAAAGCGTTGCTTGCCGTGCCGAGCTTCGAGGCGCATTTGTCTTGTGATGCCGTTGCCGCCTACCTTTCCTATGGTTATGTCCCTGACACAAAATGCATATTTCAGAATGTGCAGAAGGTTCCACCTGGCCATGTGTTGAGCGTCTCATTGGCAGATATGGTGCCTGTAACCCTTCCCTATGAGACATTTGGCGAGATGCTTGATAGCGCCCTGGCACGGCGCGATACCGGGCAAAACGATGGTCTTGACGGGCTTGAAACAACACTGGGCGAGGTTATCGAAGAGCAGATGCTGAGCGATGTGCCACTGGGCTGTTTTCTGTCAGGCGGTGTGGATTCTTCGCTGGTCGCGGCCTTGATGCAAAACAGCAGTGCGCAACCGGTGCGCACGTTCGCCATCGGGTTCAGCGATGCGCGTTTCAACGAGGCCCCCCACGCGGCCGCCGTGGCTCGGCACCTCGGGACCGAGCATACCGAATTCATCCTGTCTGAACAGGACGCGCTTGGCGTCGTCACAAATTTGTCCAACATCTATGATGAGCCGTTCGCCGACTCCTCGCAAATCCCGACTGCCCTACTTTGCCGGGAGGCGCGACGGGATGTGACAGTTGCCCTCACGGGTGATGGTGGCGACGAAATCTTCGGCGGTTACAATCGCCATGTAATCGGGCCGCGGCTATTGGCAAAGTTGAGTCGCCTTCCGAGGGCGCTGCGCCGTTCCACCGGTCGGATGGTGTCGGTCTTTGGGCCGAAGATCACTTCCGAGGACGGGTGGTTGCGCTGGCTGGCATCAAGGGCACGTTTCCCAGTCACCGCGCTGGACAAGGCGTTTGTGCTTGCACCTCACCTTGGAGAAATGGACAACTTGCCAGCGCTCTATCGGTATTTCACCCACAGCATTCACGACCCCTCTTCATTGCTGCGATACCCCGCAGGTAAAACGGAGGCAGAAACGTCGTTTCCTGTAGTGGGTGCTGAGTGGATGATGGCTATGGACAGTACGACCTACCTGCCTGGTGATATCCTAGTAAAGGTGGACCGTGCGTCGATGGCGGCCTCGCTTGAGACACGGGCCCCGTTCCTTGACGCGCGTATGGTCAGAGCCGCCTGGGCGTTGCCGACCGAGATGAAGATTGCGAATGGACAAGGTAAGCAGGCCCTGAGGTCAATCCTTGATCGGCATGTGCCTCGCGACCTTATCGAACGGCCGAAACAGGGCTTTGCAGTCCCGCTGGATCGGTGGTTACGTGGTGCCTTGCGAGAGTGGGGTGAGAGGCTCTTGTCTGATCATGCGCTTGTTGATCTGGCTGGTCTGGAACCCGTCGCTATTCGTGAATTGTGGAACCAGCACCAATCTGGTAACGCAAATAACGGCACGAAGCTCTGGACCATTCTGATGTTGTTAGACTGGCTGCAACATTATCGCCATCACGTTGCTCGACCGCGGTCCGCCGATGTTATGCCCGCGGTTTTCTGAAAGACCGAATTTTATGCTGCCATATTGGCTTTTCTTCCTTGTACCCGCATTCGCAGCACTCGGAGCTGCGCCCGTGATCAGAGTGCGTGCCGATGGTACGCGCTCGCTGAGGGTCGATGCTGCCTGGATACTTACGATCGTGATGCTCACGATCGTAATCGGATTCCGCTATGATGTTGGCGGGGACTGGGGCAACTATTTTCGCTATCTTTTTCGTGCCTATGGCCTTTCTGTCTCGGATTTAGGTGATCTTGAGGATCCCGGCTATTGGGCGCTGAACCTCCTGTCTGCTCGGCTTGGCTTGGGCATGACTGGGGTGAACACATTCGGCGCCCTTCTATTTTCGATCGGACTTGTTCTGTTCTGCCGAAGCCTACCACGACCATGGCTGGCTCTGGCTTGCGCCATGCCTTATCTCGTGACCGTG
>CAYXXQ010000441.1:0-2720 GCA_964469075.1 uncultured Rhodobacter sp. | reverse complement strand
TGTTGATATCTTCATCATAGGTCGGGTCTGGAAGGTGCAATAGTCTATGCCCTTTGCGAATTGCATAGAGCCGACGGCGGACAGTTGAGGGCGCCTTGCCCGGAGCCTGGTTTTCCAAAAATCGACACACAATCGCTACGGCAGCCGGGAATGGCTCAACACCTTGCGCAATGCACCAGTTTTCATAGATTTCGATATCTGCGTAGTAGGATTTCAGGGTCGAAGGGGCAAAAGCGCCTTCAAGCCGCTTGAATTCCTTTCGCCAATTGTGTTCGATTCCATCCAGCATGCAATAAATCTAACAATTTGCATAAAAAGTGCAAGTTATTATGTGAGACGCAAAATGATAACGTCATCTCAAGTTCGAAGCGCCAGAACTGCTCTTAATTGGTCGGCCTCACGACTGGCGGAACAAGCTGGTCTTTCACTTAGAACAATTCAAACCGCCGAAACTGACAAAGGAGAATTTAAAGTTCGGAAAAGCTCGTTGTTGGCAATCAAGTCAGTTCTCGAAACCGCCGGTATCGAATTCATCGGCACACCTGATGACGCACCAGGCATTCGCATCCACAGACCAAAACCGGCCCCCTGACAAACCGCTGCGGTAAAACCCATTGCCAGATCAGCATCAAGTAACAAGATCGTGTTTTGCGCGTTAGCTCCGCCCAAGATTCTCAGGGATGCAGAAACGCCACACAACAACGCATTTCGGCAATGGATTTCTAAACCCGAAACGAAGCCAATAATACCTTGCGTTAGCAATTTTCCTTCACCATTCCAAGTCATTCATTTTATTAAAAAAAAATGGCTGCCTCACCCCCCTCCCCCGCGACTCAAACGCCCGATAACGTGCAACCTCAATAATAGGCCACAGACCCTCAAACGATATCAACCTAGATTACCCCCAACAAACACCCAACCGCCGCCGCCAAACTATCGCTTTCCCCAAAGCGCATTTGACGCTAAATTGCCCCCTCAGACCCAATCACATAACCCACAACCACGCCCGTAATTATGACTTATATCCTGCTATTTCTACTATCGTTCGGTCTCTGCGGCCTTCTTGTCGTAACCCGCAACAAGCATTTGCGCTTTTCGGCCCGTGATCACGATCATCAGACCACGCAGTCGGCGCATAAGGTTCCGACGCCTCGCATTGGCGGGATTGGGTTGGGTGTGACCATCGCGGCGGCCTTGCTTTTCGCGACGCCTGACCCATTGCGGTTTCAGATGACCCTCTTCGCAGTGTCGCTTTTCCCGGTGTTCGTTGCCGGACTGGCGGAGGATTTGGGGTTTGACGTCAAACCTTCAACCCGGCTCCTGGCCGCCGTCATTTCCGGCTTTATTGCGATCGCATTGCTTCAAATGTGGGTGCCGCGCTTTGATATTCCCGGTTTGGACGTGCTGATCGCCATTGCCCCGATTGGCATTGTCTTCACCGCGATTGCCACGGCGGGTGTCAGCAATGCGTTTAACCTTATTGATGGTGTGAATGGGTTGTCGGCCTTAACCGGCGTTGCGGTCACACTCGGATTATCCTTCATTGCGAGGCAGGCTGGCGACCCGCAACTTGCCCAGGCCATCCTATATATTTTGCCGGCCCTTCTTGGGTTTCTGGTCTTCAATTATCCATTTGGGAAAATCTTCCTTGGCGATGCCGGAGCCTATATTCTTGGCCATGTGCTTGCCTGGCTTGCCGTTATCTTGATGGTGCGGGTTGAGACAGTGTCACCCTGGGCGATAATTCTGGTGTTTTTCTGGCCCATTTCCGACACCGTTTTCGCGATCTACCGCCGGAAAAGATCCGGGCGGCCCACAGATCAACCGGACCGGTTGCATTTCCACCAATTGGTGATGCGCGCGATTGAGCTTTGCGGCATCGGCCGCGACTCCCGCCAGGTCTCAAATCCGCTTACAACTTTTGTGCTGTTGCCGTTTCTGTCAGCACCCGTGGTTGCAGGCGTGGTCCTTTGGAACAAGCCGGGCTTGGCAGCTTTCGCAGTTGGCGTGTTTGCAACGTTCATGCTGGCAAGTTACGTGCTTGGAGTTCGCATCGCACGGCGTCGGCCTCAATTTCTAAGAACGCTCCTGCTGCGATTTCGGATCCTTCCCGACAGGCCTTGGCCAGTGTTTGACGCGTCAGAACCTGCAAAGGATTTTTCCAAATTGAGCGGCATATTTATGGAAGACGGTTTAGCTGTCGACGTAAAAATCTATAAGCTAACAAACCAGCTTGGATGGCATTTGGAAACCCAGGATGGATCCGGCAGGCCGGTGTTATGGTCAAAACGATTTCCAACCGATCTGGCCGCATGGCGTGATTTCCAACGTGTTGTAAAGATGGAATCGATGGAAAGCTTGGCTGGGCCAATGCAGTCCCTGAACCGGTAGAGAGCTACTTCAACCGGCACGCCGCTTAGATAGCAGTCGTGCGACTGCTCCTTTAGCCATTTACAAGGTATCAACGAAGCCACGAAAGCGGCGATGCCTGGGCTGACAGACGCATCGACCTGACCACGCCTGAGGCCACGATCCGCATCGTATTCATGCCCGGCAGCCCCGTGGAACCGCCCCAAAGGACATCGAAAACAGACAGCGCAACATGAACCAAGAAGGTGTCTAGGAAATTAGGGGTTATTCAGTTCACCGAAGACAATGATCCGCACAAAGAACATGATTTTGGGGCGATTGATCTGCAAAGCGAAAAGTAATTCTGGAAG
>CAYXXQ010000440.1:0-2721 GCA_964469075.1 uncultured Rhodobacter sp. | reverse complement strand
CATATCGTGCCACCCCTGGCGCGGGATCGACGGGTTGGCATCCTGGGTCTTGGGGCTTTGGGGGCAGCAGCGGCGCAGACTTTGCGCAATGTCGGGTTTGCGGTGTCAGGCTTTAGCCGCCACGCCAAAACCCTTGATGGCATCGCGACGTTTACGGGTATGGACGGACTGCGCAACGTGCTGGAAACCTGCGATATTCTGGTACTTCTGCTGCCTTTGACCGGTGAGACCGAGAATATCCTGAACACGGAAACACTGGCCCTTCTGCCCAAGGGCGCCTTTGTCATCAACCCGGGCCGTGGGCCACTGATTGACGACAAGGCCTTTCTTGCAGCCCTTGAAACTGATCAGATCGCGCATGCAACACTTGATGTTTTCAGGGAAGAACCCCTGCCAACAGATCATCCTTACTGGGGCCATCCCAAGGTAACCGTCACCCCGCATATCGCGTCTGAAACCCGGGCCGAAACCGCCTCCGAAGCGATTGTGGAAAACATCGGACGCGGCGAGGCTGGGTTGCCGTATCTGCATCTGGTGGATCGAAATCTGGGGTACTGACGCCCTTCAGAAAAATTGGTTTAACGTTAAACCTTTATCGCAAACGCGGCGGCTTATCTGGGTCCATTCCCGGGGCGGCAGGTATCTGCGCTGGAGCCTTTTCAAGGTCTTCCACCGGAATATCAATCTCCAGCCCAACCACCGCCAAGCGTGCAGAAACTTCGCTGTCTGTATCAAGAAACACCACGTCCAAAACCACGCCTTCGCTGGTAAAACTGACCGCCTCAGCCGCGATGTTCCGCAACATATCCTCGCGGTCCGAAGACGCCCTGACGATACCCAGCAACAACCCCCGTGCCCCGGTTTCATACGCCGCATCAACAAGATAGGCAGCTTCAAGCATGCCACTACAAGCCTGCAGGCGCAGGGCCAGCGCTCCGGCAAAATCACCGCTTAGATTGGCGGGCGCATGGAACGAAACCGGGCGATCCTGCACCTCGACCACTGGGTTGGCCAACGCCTCCAGAAGCCAATCAAGGGCCTCGGGCGGGATCAGGATGGCCGACGGGGCTACGCCTAGGTTCAGGCCAAGACCGATGTTTTTACCCGCCAGCATTTGCGCCAGATCGCGACCAGTGACGGTGGCAAACGCGGTTTCTTGTTGGATGAAATCCCCAAGCCGTGCCTCGCTATCAAAGCCCAGAACGAAATCCTGCCCGTCAACGGTCAGGATCTTCGGGCTGATCGCAGCCTCCGTCGCTTCCTGTTCCAACAGCAAAAACAACGGGCTGTCTGCCAGTTGCTGGTAAAACCGAAGGCGATGGCGATCAGCCTCGGGGTCTTTATCCATCAGCGCATGTGCTTGATCCAGCGGTGTCATATCAGCCCGTTTCCCCAACTTTCAGAACCGTCCTGACCGCCGATTGAAGGCGTGGCAGCAGGTCGGTTTCAAACCACGGATTTTTCCTGATCCAGCCGGTATTGCGCCAGCTTGGATGTGGCAATGGAAAAATCCGCGGCGCATGCGCGCGCCAATTGGCAACCCGATCGGTGACGGAAGCGGATTTTTCATCCGGCAGGTGATAAGCCTGCGCATAGCCCCCAACCAGCAGGGTCAAACGCGGCGGGTTTATCGCCGCTAAAACCCTGCCATGCCAAGAGTGCCGACACGCTTCAGGCGGCGGCAGATCCGACCCTTTCGCGTCATAACCGGGAAAACAGAACGCCATCGGCAGGACCGAAATCAGCGTCTGGTCATAAAACAGATCCCGACCGATCCCCATCCAGCCGCGCAACCGATCGCCCGAGCGATCATCAAACGGCCGCCCGCTTTCATGCACCTTGGCCCCCGGCGCCTGCCCGGCAATCAGGATGGGTGCCGATTGCGACAGCCAGAACACCGGCCGGGGTTGGTGGCGGGTTGCGGTGGTGGCAAACTGCGCACGGCACAGCTGACAGGCCGTGATTTGGGTGCGCAACTGGTCAAACTTGTCCGGCATGCGCGCACGCTAGGCACTCAGGCCAGATGCCTCAACACATTTTGCTTGACCTTATTTCAATATTTCTAATATTCTAGTAATATGAAAATGAATCACATCCCAGACACAACTTTGGAAGACGCCGCCCAGGCCTTTGCTGCCCTTGGCTCTGAACAGCGGTTAAGCGTGTTGCGCGCCCTGGTCCGCTCAGGGCCTGAAGGGTTGTCGATCGGCGAATTGGCCGAGGTTACCAGCATCACCGGCGCGACATTAACCCATCATGTGAAGTTCCTGGCCCATGCCGGGCTGGTGGTTCAGACCCGCAAAGGCCGGTCGATCATCTGCGCCGCCGTTGCCTATGACACGGTGCGTCGCCTGTCCGATTTTTTACTGTCCGAATGCTGCGCGGATGCCAGCACCCCCCACCAACATTAAGGGCCAGATCATGACCGATATTACCCAGCCACAGCCTCGCCTGCCCGCCGTTTGGAACCGGATTGACAAGGCCTGGCTGGCGATTTTTGTGATCCTGGCCCTTATTGGCCTGCTGGCCCCTGCGGAGCTGTGGCCGACCGTGCAATTTGCTGCCACCGCCTTCGGGCAGACCGCAGTTTTCATCGCTTTCGCGGTGTTGGCGGTCGGGTATCTGAAGGCCAGCGGGGCCGAGGCGACGCTGGCAAGGGCGTTTGAAGGGCGCGAAACCCGGATGATCCTGCTGGCTGCCGTGTTTGGCGGGCTGTCGCCC
>CAYXXQ010000439.1:0-2735 GCA_964469075.1 uncultured Rhodobacter sp. | reverse complement strand
TTATAGGAGCCGATATGGGTGGGCATGTAGTGATAATACTCACCTTCGGTATAGATCAGCTTGCCGAATCCACCGGCTCTATAGATCTCACGCATGGAGTAGCATTGGGGACGGAATGCCGATGTCTCATTCATGGCATAAACGAGTCCTGTTTTATTGACAGTTTCAAAAAGTTCATCCGCGAGTTCGAGCTGATCTTTACCGAAAACAGCCGGAACAGCGGAGCACATATGCAGACCTCGCTGCAGTCCGGTGATACAGAGCTGCGCATGACTCGCCGCATCGGTGGCAATATAAACCGCTTCAATCTCTTTGTCCTTCGCAAACATCTCTTCGCATGAGGCGTAAGTCTTCTTTGCTCCGACTACTTTAGCAAGCTCAGCACATCTTGCCGGATCCAGATCCGTTGCAGCAACGACCTCCACATTGGGGTGGTTCTGATAACCGAACGAGGCCCCGAACTTGCAGACCCCGTATCCAGCGATACCGACTTTTATTTTGCGATCAGAGACCGGCTTCCAAGCCGCGTCCTTGATTTTACCCGCATTCGTCTCATCGAAGCCGGCGATCGGTTTCTCAGCCGACCGCGCCGTCTGAACCCCCACCGCCGCGACGCCGGCTGCGAACACGGTGCTCGTTAAGAAATCACGCCTAGAAAACGAATGTGTCATGATTAGATCCTCCCTGATAACTGTTCTGTTGTTTCGATTGTACCGAATTTCTGCAACTAATTCACCGCATCTTAACTAACGTCCCCTTCGGCGGAATCGCCGCAAGCTCGCACTGTTGATGCCAGTAAGAGAATACGAGAACTTGTGACCGTTCCGATACACTCTTTTGCGAAAAAGTTTTTTCTTATTTGCGCACGGCGCTTGCGCGTCAATAAACACAAGTGTATCGTACCGGCATGACGCAGTCGAGCCCGTCTATTCCTCAAGTCGCCCACTGCACACCACTAAAATCTATTCAGCATATCCGCTCCCATTCTGGATTCCGAGGCACCGTATCCTCCGGCACAACGGCGGATGACTATTGCCTATTCGGGGGCGTTTGGGCAACCCTTAAGGTGAGGAAACCGCCTATCCCAGATAAGCGCCCTGCTCGCGCAAGACCTTTTGGATCTCAACTGCGGGCACCTCCCGGGGCAAAACCCCGCCCTTTGCCGCCAGCGCGGCCGCCACGCCGGCGGCGTGGCCAGTCACTCCGCACACCGGAATCAGGCGGACGCGGTCGATCAGGTCTGGGGCGCACGAAATGCAGCGCCCCGCGGCGATCACGTTATCCACGCTCTTAGGCAACAGTGCGCCGTAGGGTATGGCAAAGGCAGGCTTCCTGAGCTCGTCGTCGCCCGAGAAGGCCACCACGTCGTCGAACGCCTGGCCCGAGACCGCCCCCCGCTTGTCGACGCACTTGACCCCCTCCAGCAGGCGCGTGGCCCGCACGCCGAGGAACTGCGCGGTCTCCATCAGGAAGACCTCCTCGTGGCCCGGGGTCTTGCGGATCCGCTGCACGTAATTCCACGCCGACCTGCGGTGCATCATCTCGGTCTTCGACAGGTCGCGCACGTCCAGGCCGTTGCCCTTGGGGCCGATGTTGTTCACCCAGCGCGCGGACTTGATCGACTCCACCCCGCCCAGGTTGAGCTTGGCGTCCTTGGGCGCCTTCGCCTTGTCGATGCGGTCGTAGTTGCCCAGCCGGTAGACGAAGCCGATGGCGTGCGAAATCTGCTTATAGCTAGCGCCCGCCTGGTGGTAGACGTCGCCGTCGCCGGTGGCGTCGACCACGACCTTGGAGAGGATCGCCTTGCGCCCCTCCTTGCTCTCGAAGACCACGCCCTGCACGGCGCTGCCGCTCTGGATCACGTCCACGCCCCAGCAGTGGAAGAACATGTCGACTTTGGCCTCTTGGACCATGTCGTCCATCAGCACCTTAGCCGCCTCCGGGTCGACGGTGGGCTGGTAGACCTTTGGGTCGGGGCAGACGATGGCACCCTCGCCCATACCCTCAAGCCGCTTGAGAAACTCCTCGCAGAGGCCGCGCGTGACCAGCCGGAACTCGCCGCCCGGCAGCCGCTCGCCCGTGCCGATGACGATCAGCACTATGCCGTTGGTGAACAGACCTCCCAAGCTGCCGTAGCGCTCGACCAGCGCGACCTTGGCACCGGTGCGTGCCGCGGCCACCGCCGCGCAGACGCCCGCAAAGCCGCCGCCCACCACGCACACGTCGGCGGTGTGGAAGACCGGCAGCTCGCGCGCCGGCTGCAGCACCTTCCACCATCGATGTGGGCCGAAGGCCCATCCTGCGTCGTCGGCACCATCATCTTGATGTTGCGTGCGAAGCCCGCCCGCTCGGGGTCGCCGTCGTTACCCTGGTCCGCGAGACCGCGCCCCGTCAGCAGCCCCATACCGACCGCAGAGCCGCCCAAACCAATCCGCCCCAGCATCTCCCGCCGCGAGAACATCCCCTTCATGACCGCCTCCTCACCTGTGTTATGGTCAAAGGTGCCACGGGCATACCCACGCTCGTGCCAGCCCTTAGACACCTCTGAATTGTATTTAATGCCAATGATCAGTTTGAATGGGCCAACTCCGCCAGAGTATTGGCACCCCATCCACCGCCACCGAAATTGATAAGCTTCCCGTCGTTCCCGTTTGCGCAATGAATCTTTCTTGTTTACACACAGTGCTTGCGCAACAAAAGCGATCGTGTGTCGTATGTCAGTTCAATACGATTTC
>CAYXXQ010000438.1:0-2743 GCA_964469075.1 uncultured Rhodobacter sp. | reverse complement strand
CGATCTGCGATTGTTTGCAGCTGACGACGATGGGTCGGTTTCTGGCGTTGACGCCGCAGGGCGGAGCAGAGGCCGTACAGCAGGTTGCGCAGACTTGCGTTCGTGATCTTGACGGTTTCCGCGCACCAGTCGAGGAGCAGGAGATGGCGCGTCGCCGCGCAGCAGGACTGAGTGCACGTCAGGACGCATTGCTTGTTGAGTGGGGGTACCCTTACGTGATGGAAGAGTTCAGGTTTCACTTGACCTTGTCGGGGCGTTTGCCCGACGCTGCGATCCCAACTTGGACCGAGAATGTACGCCGGTTTCTGCCCGATTTGCCCACGCCCTTTGTCCTTGACCAGATCGCTTTGTGCGGTGAGCGGGAAGATGGCCGGTTCGAGGTGATCCATCGCTACAAACTCACTGGCTGAAGCAGTGCCGCGCCCCGGGTGATGGTCTGGGACAGCGGACCATCGTTTGCGAGGTTGATCACCTTGAGCCCAGCCGGCAAAGGCTTGTCAGCCTGGGCAAGGCGTTTGCTGATCTCCTCCTCTGTCTCACGGGCCCGCGCGGCCAGACGGTGCGAAAGCGTTTCCGGTTTCGCGGTGATGTTGAGAACTACGAGGCGTGGGAAAATCTCGGCCGCTTGGGCCAGAGCCTTGCGAGAGAAGTTGACAAGGCAATCGGTGCCCTTGCCAAGTTGGTATTTGACGGTGATCGGAATGCCGTAGTGCAGCCCGTGCGCGCGCCAATGCACGGCAAAAGCCCCTTCTTCAACCAAGGCTTCAAATTGTGACACAGACACCGCATCGTAATCCTCGCCGCCCAAGTCGGGCGCACGTGTGATGACGCGGCGCACCAGATGCAAATCGGGTATTGCGCCGTGTAGGCCCGCCATCACGCTGTCCTTGCCAACACCCGATGGGCCGACAACCGCGATGAGGCGTCCCCCAGACTTTGAGGCAAGCGTCATGCAGCCATTCCGGGGGTAAAGCGGCCGACATCAATTTCACGATCACAGACGTGAGTACGGGCTGCCTCATCATGGAAAATACCGATAATGGCCGCGCCGCGCGCTTTGGCGTCCTCGATTAAGGAGAGCACCACCTCGCGGTTCGCAGCGTCCAGGCTCGCGGTAGGTTCATCAAGCAACATCGCAGGGTAGGTATGGGCAAAACCACGGGCAATGTTCACGCGCTGTTGCTCGCCGCCCGAGAAGGTTGTGGGGGACAAGGACCACAGCCTTTCGGGGATGTTTAATTGAGTCAGAAGCGCCGATGCGCGGTCCTGCGCTTCGTCTGTCGGTACTCCCAAAGCGCGCAGAGGCTCTGCAACCACATCGAGCGTTGGCACGCGCGGCACCACACGCAGGAACTGGCTAACATAGCCCAGCACATCACGGCGCAATTTGATGATGTCGCGCGGCTCGGCCTGTACGATGTTCAAACCGCCAATGCGAATTTCACCTGCCTGCGTCAGGTAATTGCCGTAGATCATCCGCATCAGCGTGGATTTACCAGCACCAGAGGCCCCAGTGAGCGCCACGCATTCGCCAGGGGCAACCGCGAAGGACACATTGCTGATCACCTCGATCACGGCACTTCCCTGATTGTGCAGGGTAAAGGTTTTGGAAACGTTGCTAAGGTCTATCATGGCTCATACCTGTAAAACTGAACTGACAAGAAGCTGGCTATAGGCATGCTGCGGATCATCCAGCACCTGATCTGTCAGGCCCGCCTCGACCACGCGGCCTGATTTCATGACCATCAGGCGGTCCGCCAGTAGGCGAACCACAGCCAGGTCATGGGTTACGATGATCGCTGAGAGCCCCATGTCACGCACCAGACCGCGCAGCAAATCCAGCAGTCGCGCCTGAACCGACACATCAAGACCACCTGTGGGTTCATCCATGAACACAAGGCGCGGGCCCGTGACGAGGTTGCGGGCTATTTGCAAGCGTTGCTGCATCCCGCCAGAGAATGTTGTGGGTCGATCATCTACACGGGACGCATCAATCTCGACCCGCCCTAGCCAGTCCGTGGCCTTGTCGCGGATGTCGCCGTAGTGACGCTCTCCCACAGCCATCAACCGCTCGCCGACATTGCCACCGGCGCTGACCCCCATGCGCAACCCGTCACGGGCGTGTTGGTGGACAAAGGCCCAATCGGTGCGACCGAGCATCCGCCGCTCCGGCTCCGACATGGTAATTGTGTCGCGCGAGCCGTCGGTGCGGGTGTCGAATACCACCTGTCCCGCATCTGGGACCAAATGCCCAGCCATGCAATTGAGCAAGGTGGATTTGCCTGATCCGCTTTCGCCAACGATCCCCATAACCTCACCGGGATACAGGTCAAAAGACACATCGGCGCAACCGATATGCGCACCATATCGCTTGGTGATGCCCTGAACGGAAAGCAAAGGTGTCATGCTGCGTCCTTTCCTTTATGGCCCGCTGCCTGGCGCGCTTCGCAATAATCGGTGTCAGAGCAGACAAACATCCGCCCACCTAAGTCATCGATGATCAACTCATCCAGATAGCTGTCGGTCGCACCGCACATCCCGCAGGGGTGATCTGCCTTTGACGCCTCGAACGGGTGATCCTCGAAGTCGAGGCTGACCACTTGGGTATACGGGGGCAGTGCATAAATACGTTGCTCGCGCCCCGCGCCAAAAAGCTGAATTGCGGCCATATCCCCTAGTTTGGGGTTGTCGAATTTGGGGATCGGCGAGGGGTCCATCACATAGCGCTCTTCGACTTTGACCG
>CAYXXQ010000437.1:0-2747 GCA_964469075.1 uncultured Rhodobacter sp. | reverse complement strand
TATAATTGTATTATTACTAATAAAAATTAAATTTACCCATTAATAAAAAAAAAATTATTTTAATATTAATTAATTATAAAAAATTTAGAAATAAAATAGTTAACACTATCTTAAAAAGTTTTCAGTTAAATAAAAAAAAAGAAAAAAGTAATGAAAACCGTGACATAGGAAATACACAAATGAACGTTGGTAATGGCGAGCTGAATACGTCGCCGAAGCTTCGCACTTACACTCCCATCCCATCAAACAGGTCTTCTTCCTGTGTTCTGAGGTGTCTCTTTTCAAGGATCGCTTCGCACTTAGATGCTTTCAGCGCTTATCGACTAACGCGTAGCTGCTCGGCCTACCCTGTCGGATAACCGATTGACCAGAGGCGTCGAGACTTCGTTCCTCTCGTACTAGAAGTCCCTTCCTTTCAGACACCATACAATTCCAGTAGATATCAAACAAACTGCCTCACAGCGTTCTGAACCCAGCTCACGAACCCTTTTAATGGGTGAACACCCCCACCCTTGGCCGCTTCTGCACGGCCAGGATAGGAAGAGCCGACATCGATGTAGCAAGCCGCGCCGTCGATACGAGCTCTCGGGCGCGACAACTCTGTTATCCCCGGAGTAACTTTTTTGTCATTTCAGACCCCCATCAAGGAGGTACTGAAGTTCGCTAGACCACACTTTCGTGTTTGGATTCCTTAATGTTTAGAATCCAATCAGGCTGGCTTTTGCTCTTGCACTCTACATCGGATTTCTGACCCGACTGAGCCAACCTTAGGGCGCCATTGATATCTTTTCAACGGCGTGCCACCCCAGCCAAACTGTCCACTTACAGCTGTCCTCGTATACGAGTTAGCGATGAAAATTTTGAAGAGTAGTGTTACATTTTCGCCTATCTGCAAACTGGCGTCTACAGCATAGCAGCTCCTACTTACGCTATACGACAAAACTTTCACCACAACCACAAGCTACAGTAAAGTTTCACGGGGTCTTCGCTTCCCACTGGAAGTCTCTGGCCTTTGCACCAGAAAAGAGTATTCGGAGGCTCCTGGATAGGGACAGTGGAGAAATCGTTACGCCATTCATGCAAGCCGTCATTCAAACGGCAAGGTATTACGCTACCTTAAGAGAGTTATAGTTACTCCCGCTGTTTACCAGTCCTTAGCTCCCTTGAAAAGGAGTTTCAGATACTAGCACTGAGCAGACGTCACCACCTGTACAAACCCTTACGGGCTAGCAGGCGGCTAAGTTTTTGTTAAACAGTCGTTCCTCCCGAGTCACTGCGCCCTACTCTCGCATTCATACGAATACAAGAATAGGGACCCCTTAAACCGAAGTTACAGGGCCAATTTGCCGAATTCCCTTACCCAGGTTAAACCTTCACACCTTAGGCTTCTCACCTAGGGGCACCTGTGCCGGTTCTGGGTATGGTCATCCAAAATCCGATTAATTCCTTTTTCACGGTCACTGGGCATCAGCCGAACGCACATACGCACGCTATTCCCAAGTTTAGTCGAGTTCTCATCATTACGATACTCCCTTGACTTACTTTGGTTAATACAACAGACAAGTTGTATCGGCCTAGCCGAATGAGTCAGAAATTAAACTTGTGTCGCCACATGTATTTGGATGGTAATGGAATATTAACCATTTTCCCTTTCCCTTCACTCATTTATGAGTTAGGTTAGGACCAACTAACTCTTGGCTGATCTGCAGCGCCAAGAAACCCTTGCCCTTTCGGTGGTGGCGATTCTCACGCCACTCAGATCCTACTCTCACCAGGATTCTCATTCCTACAAGGTCCACTCCTCCTCTAGAAGAAGCTTCTGCCCTTACAGGACGCCTATCTACCGCTGTCCTTGCGGACGCCTAAAGTATCGGTAGTTATCTTAGCCCCGTCCATTTTCCGGGCCGCACATTCTTGATAAGTAAGCTGTTACGCACTTATTATAGGGTGGCTGCTTCTAAGCCAACCTCCTCACTGTCTGTGAATGTGGACACCGTTCACCCGTTAACACTTAGATAACATTTAGGGACCTTAACTTTAGTCTGGGTTGTTCCCCTCTCGGAATCCAGGCTTACCCCGGACCCCCGTCTCTTGAGGTCTACAATACTAGCGGATTCGGAGTTGGACAGTGAGCCGAGGAATTTCTTCCCCTAAACTCACTATCCGTCGCTCTACCCCGCTAGTTATCTCACTCAAGGCTTGACTACGGCCAACTTCGATAGGAACCAGCTATCACCGGTCTCGATTGGCTTTTCACCCCTAGTCCCAGGTTAGAAGAACACTTGTCCGTAGAACCTCTTCAGGCCTCCACGAGGTCTTACCCCCGCTTCACCTTACCCAGGATTAGATCGACCGGCTTCGGGTCGTACCGCCGTGACTTCAGGCACTTTCATACCTAGCTCCTCGTTTCCTGCGAGCTTTTTGATTTCTCTTCGGGTACGTTCGTAAAGAACTTACCCTCGCCACGACAATACACTCCCTGGCACGTTATTCAAAACGGACGATACAACTCCTTGGAGCCGTATCCCGCCGTCACTATTAGGTTTCAGGTTCTTTTAACTCTCTGTCAAGAGTGCTTTTCAACTTTCCCTCACGGTACTAGTACGCTATCGGATTCGGAAAGTATTTAGGGTTGGAAGTTGATGCCTCCCAATTTCCCGCCTGATATCCAACAGACGGTACTCAGGATACACTCACAACCGGTTAACTTACGTTTAAGGGGCTATCACCCTCTACGGCAGAACTTT
>CAYXXQ010000436.1:0-2751 GCA_964469075.1 uncultured Rhodobacter sp. | reverse complement strand
CAAGTTGACGAGTTCATCGCGGATCGATCACGTTTTTTCGCACAAGCCTAGAGGCTCTTTGCCTCTGGGCACGACAGCACGCATGGTTATGCTGCCAACCAAAGGACATAAAGTATACGCGATGGAGTTTTTTGGAGCGTGCAAATGAAGAACCGGAATTTCCAGAACTGCCGTTTCGTGCGTATCTTGTGGAATGGCTGATGGATATCGGGCGGGTGATGCAAGGAGGGATGGGGCCGGTGGCCCTGTCCCATTTGGAAATTCAGGCGTGGGCCGCAAATGTAGGGTTGATGTTTGAAGGCAACGAAGCGCAATGGCTGCAGAAAATGAGCGAAGGTTATGCTGACGAGTTGTCGAAATCGAGCGGCAATGATACGCCGCAACCGTTTAGGGAATAGACATGGATGACATGGCATCTGTCGGGCTGCAAGTTGACAGCCGGGACGTGCGGAAGGCCAGCGGTGATCTGGATCGCTTTGCGCGCTCTGGCGCTGGCGCGGAGCGTTCAGCAGGTAAGGCTAAAGGCGCGTTTGCGGGCATGGCTCGCGGCGCGGCGGGCATGGCCGGGGCTGTTCTGGGTGCTGTTGCGGCCATGGCGTCTCTCGGTGCGGCCATGCAAGACGCGCGCGCCCTAAGCGGTGCTTTGGCAGAAACATCCACCCTGATCGGTGGCACTGCACCCGAAATGGACGCTATTGCGGCGGGCGCTTCGCGTATGGCGCGGGAGTTCGGCGGCACGGCGACGCAACAGGTGCAGGCATACTATCAGGCGATATCAGCGGGTGCGGGAAGTGCTGCACAGGCGACTGATTTGCTAGAGGCTGCAAACCGACTTGCCATTGGTGGCGTGACGACCACGACTGTTGCAGTCGGCGCTCTTTCAACAGCGGTCAACTCCTACGGCGCGGCAAACCTAAGCGCGGCGGAGGCCAGTGATATCTTGTTCACTGGCGTTCGCTTGGGTGTCACCACAGTAGATGAATTGGCAAGCGCGGTGGGTAACGTCCTGCCTATCGCCAATGCGCTTGGGATCGGCTTCGATGAAGTTGTCGCAGCGACGGCGGCGCTGACCACGCAAGGCCTCACCACGGCGCAATCTGTCACGGGCCTGCGCGCTGCATTGGTCGCAGTCACAGGGCCAACGTCTCAGGCACAGGAGTTGGCGGAGCAACTCGGTCTGGATTTCAATTCTGCGGCCTTGGAGGCACAGGGCTTTGCCGGGTTTATGCAATCGGTAATCGAGGCAACGGGAGGGTCCACGGATTCCATGCGGATGCTTTTCGGTTCGGTCGAGGCAACAACTGCTGTGATGGCACTTGCTGGCGGTGGTGCAGATGCCCTTGCGACTGGGCTAGACGCCATGACGCAAAGCGCCGGGGCAACGCAGGCGGCTTACGATCTGGTGGCGCAGTCTCTGGACCAGCGCATGAATGTCGCCACATCCACACTGCGCGACGTGATGGTGCAGCTTGGCACAGTCCTTCTCACCATTGCCGTTCCCGCAGTTGAGGCGCTCGCTGCTGTAGCGGTATTCGTCGCAGATAATATCGACGTTCTGGCCTACAGCGCAGGGATTGCCGCAGCCATATTCGGCGGGCCTTGGGTTGTCGCGTTTGGCGCGGCTGCAATTGCCAGCTTCTCCTTGACGGGTGCGCTCGCCGTTCTGAAAACAGCGTTGATCACCACAGGCATCGGCGCGCTTATTGTTGGCGCAGGGTATCTGGTGGCGATGTTTGGGCGGCTGGTTGGTGCGGCGGGTGGATTTGGCAATGCCATGACTCTATTGGGCGACATCGCGTCAGAAGTGTTTGATCGGGTGCCGCTGGCATTTGCATCGGTTACATCAAAGGTTCGGTCTTTCGGACTCGGAATTGCTGCTGATGCAACAGACATGGCGGCAAGCGCGATAGAATCTGTAATGTCTATCCCCGAAGGAGCGGTCAAGGCTTTTGAGTGGGCGGTGGGCGCTATTTCAACACTGTTTACAAACCTTCCTACCTTAATCGGAAGCGGTATCATACAGGCCGTAAATTTTGTACTCAGCGAAGTTGAAGAACTAATAAACACTGCCGTGAAAGCGTTTGATTTCCTAATCGCAGGGTTGAATAAGATACCGGGCGTTTCGCTTGATCTAGTCGGCTCCGTTTCTATTGGGCGCGTGGCGGACGAGTTAAGCGCGGTGCTACAGCCAATAGCGGGCTTTAGCGGAGAGGCTGCTGTTTCATCTCTGAGGGCAACAGCCGATGGTCTGCGCACAGCGTCAGACGCAGCTGGCATTACTGGAGACTCGATGGCCGCGCTGGCGACATCCCCCCTCACAAGCATCAGCGCGCTGCGCACGGTAGTCGATGAAAGCGCTGATGCCACAGAAAGCGCTGCGGCTGAGGCATTGGCGCTGAACCAGACGTTAGAAGACATCGGCGGCGACGGCACCACAGGTGCGGGCGGCGGATCAGCAGGTAATGCCGCAAATGCAATCGAGGAAGCCACTACGTTCGCGGGCGGGTTTGCTGAGGCGATGGCAGACGGCACGAAATCCGCGGTTGAGATGGGCCGCGAATTGGGCGGGTCACTGTTGCGCGGGATCGGCAGCGTGTCGGACGCATTCGGTGATTTTGTCATGCGCGGGTTTACCGACTTCAAGGGGTTCGTGGCCAGCATCTTGGACAGCTTCAAATCCATGTTGGCGCAGATGATTAGCATGGCGGTTCGCAATCGCATCATGATTGGCCTTGGCTTTTCGGGCGGCGG
>CAYXXQ010000435.1:0-2787 GCA_964469075.1 uncultured Rhodobacter sp. | reverse complement strand
CACACAACAAAAAACATTTAAAAAAATTATTGCTTATATGGATATCCTTAAAGCAGAAGCAGACTTTAAAAAAGATGATTTTGGGGCGTATATTTATGATTACCCAAAGGACAAACAAGGCGAAATTTTAAGAGTTATGAAAGATAATTGTTCTTGTTATCCTGAAAAAGAAAAAGTTTTCTTAAAACCTATTGATACATTACACGAAGATAAAAATTTAATTCTAAAAGTTTATATTGGCGACAATACCAAACCAAAAAACAAAAAAAGTTTATTTGTTCTTGGAAAAAGTGTTTTAAATTTAAATCATTATGAAAGCAAAGTTTTAACATTGCCCCACGATTACGGCATAAATTCCAATGAAGAAAACGCAAGTATTAGAAGCATATTAAAGGACTTTCCGACTGAAAAAGAAGCAAAGGCGTATTATGAGAAGAATAAAACAAAAGTGCTTAAAAGCTTCTTAATAGAGCATAAAAACGCAGTTGCAGAACTGGAAGAAGTGCGAAAAAATACAACTTCTTACGATTGGAAACTTTTATATTTAGAATCTAAAAGAGATTATTACATAAATTCTTATAGTGGATACGAAGAAAACGAAGACTATAACAAAGTTTTAAAAGAACTTGAAGAATTAAAAAAAAGAGGTTTAATAAATGATAGAAAATAAAGAGCCAATAACAAGAATACAATTAGGAAATATTTTAAGAAAATTAAGTAAACAATATAACTATAAATATTATAGTAGTTTTGAATGTTGTAATAATTGTTTTACGAGTGGATTACCGGACGGCGAAGACTATGTTTATTTAAAATATTGCAATAAAGGAATGAATCGCGAACCATTAGAAAGTTTTAAATATTCTAAAAGGTGGTGGTTAGTTTATGGTTTAAAATTTGAAACAAATGAGTTTTTTAAAATTTTAAAAACAGAAATTCAAAAAATTTCAAGTTCAATAATGGAAATACCAAAAGATAAAACAAAATGTATTATTATAATAAGGGAGATTTAAAAAATGGGTGCTAATACATTCAGAAAAATAATAGAACAGACCGATTTGATTTATGATGATGTAGATTTGAATATTTTTTTAACAAACCACTATCTGAATATTTTAAGTTATGTAGAAAACAAGAAAAACTTTTTAAATTATATAGAAGATAACGAAAATATAGAAGAATTATGCACAGATAAAGACGGATTTGACAACCCGTTTATAATTGGGGAAAAATAAAATGGAATTAAACGAAAAACAACAGGAAAAATTACAAAAATTATTAATGGAATTTATGACAGAAAAAAATATTAAAATTCCAGATGAAACTGATTTTGTTTTAGATACTATTTATTATGAAATGGTTAGTAGTATAGAGGAATATTTAAAAAGAATAAACAATATAGAGGTGCAACAAAATGAATAAGAAAGATTTAATAACTAAAAATTTAAATAAGGTGTTTTCATATAAAACAGAATCAGAAGCAATAGGAGAAATTAAAGAAGAAAATTTAAAAGGATTTATGGACGAAAGCAACGCTTTTATGATTATTCCAAAATATGAAACACTTAAAACATATATTGTAAATACTTTTAATGTGCAAGAAACAAAAATTCCCGAATTGAGTTATAACCACGACCACCCGACAAAATCAAGTTTTTCAAGAGAATATTTAAACGTGTTGTTTAGTATAGCAAAAAATACTAAAGGAGAAAAATTTAAAATTTCAGTTGGAAACACTTATCCTTTGAAAATTGAAACCAAAGAGTTTATATTTATTTTAGCCCCAGTTGTTGATAACGAACTAAATTAATTTTTTTTTATTCTTTATGTGTTACTTTAATAGATACTACAAAGTAACACACAAGAACTATTTTACAAAAACGAAAGGTTTATATATAAGCTATGCTTTACTATATTTATAAGGAATTAAACCTTAACAAAAATTTAATGAGGAAAAAAATGACTACTAAAAAAATACAACCAAAACAACAAGAACAGATTAATAAAAAACTTAACGAATTTATAGAAAAAGAATATAAAACATATTTTAAAGAAGTTTCTTCTGATTATGTAGAGCTATTTAAAAATGTTGATTTTAAAGAGTTTTCTGAAAGAGTTTCTGAATTGATTTTAGAGGGTTTTGAGTTTGAGCAACCTTTTATATCACGAAACGATTATTATAGTTGTAGTGGATTTTATGACGATTTAACAAGGTTTGATGAAGAATTAAGTGATAAAGATACAACTGATTTAATAGATTATAGTTTAGAAAAAATAGAACTAAAAAGTTATGAATATAGCGAGGATTTTTTATCTGAACAAATTAAGGAATGTTTTTCAACACTTTTTAATGGCGTAGATATTTTTAAAATAATTAAAATAAGCAGAGATGACGCTTATATTGTTATTAGTGATGAAGATGTAAAGATAAACATTCCCGAAGAAATTAATAATTATGATAAGTTTGAAGACTTTTTAGACGAGTTAGAAGACAGAGTAGAGGATATAAATAAAGACAATTTAATAATGGGATATTTTGCAAATTTCCACAGAGAAGTATTTAAATGGTTTTGTGATACAACAGAATTAGATAAAAATATTAAAGATTTAGATTTACAAATTCAAATAAATATAAAAGAAGAATTAAAAAATAGAAAACTTAATTTAATGATAACAAAACACAACGAACACGAAATTTTAAAAATTTTAAAACAGGAATTTAAAAATGCTTTAAAATATAAAGAAGATTATATTAAAATAATTGATGAAGAAATTAAATCAATTAAA
>CAYXXQ010000434.1:0-2787 GCA_964469075.1 uncultured Rhodobacter sp. | reverse complement strand
TACTGAAAGGGCTCGCAACATGATGGCCGATCTGACCTATCCTGATGTCGTCAATTTCGCGGTGCCGGGGTTTATCCTGTTGATCCTGTTAGAGCTTTTGTGGATCAAACTGAAAGGCCGGGGCGGGAGGTATGAAACCCGGGACGCGCTGACCTCGTTGTTGATGGGGGCAGGGAACGTCGCCTCGGGCATTCTGCTGGGGTTCATTGCCTGGGGATTTTTCACCTGGGTCTGGCAGTTCCGCCTGTTTGATCTTGGCACCAGCCTTTGGGTGGTGGCCTTGTGTTTTGTGCTGGACGATCTGCGGTATTACTGGGTGCATCGGTTCGGGCATCGCATCCGTTGGGTCTGGGCCAGCCACGTCAATCACCATTCCAGCCAGCACTACAATCTGACGACCGCTCTCAGGCAGACTTGGACCGGGACGTTTACCATGATGATGCTAGTGCGGGTGCCACTGCTGCTGCTGGGGTTTCATCCGGCGATGCTTTTATTCGTAGGTGGGCTGAACCTGATCTATCAGTTCTGGATCCATACTGAGGCGATTACAAAACTGCCCCGCTGGTTTGAGGCGGTGATGAACACGCCGTCGCATCACCGGGTGCATCACGGTCGCAACGCGCAATATCTGGATGCGAATTACGCCGGGGTGCTTATCATCTGGGACAAGATGTTCGGAACATTCGTGCCGGAAATGCAGGAAGAGCCGGTGGAATACGGGCTGGTGCAAAACCTTGGCACGTTCAACCCGCTTCGGGTGGCGTTTCACGAATGGCTTGGGCTGTTTCGCGATGCGTTTCAGCCAGGGCTAAGCCTGCGCCAGCGTCTATCCTATGCCTTTGCCCCACCAGGTTGGAGCCATGATAACAGCCGCGATACCTCGGCCACGATCAAGGCGAAACATCTGGCGCGCCACCCAGATCATGCGGGTCAGCCGGGGCTTTAACGCGACACGTCCTATAAGTTTTGCACCTGTTGGTGGCGGGGGCAGCCGATCAGGTGGTCGTTGACCATGCCGACGGCCTCCATAAACGCGTAGACGATGGTGGGGCCGCAGAATTTGAACCCGGCTTTCTTCAGGTCTTTTGAGATTTTGGTGGAAAGCCCGGTGGAGGGCGGCACCTCGGCCATTGTGCGGAAATTGGATTGCAGGGGCTGGCCGTCGACATATTTCCACAGGAACTTGTCAAAGCCCTCGCGCGCGTCGATGTCCTGCCAGGCGCGGGCGTTTGATATGGTGGCTTCGATTTTGCCGCGATGACGGACGATGCCTTTGTCCTGCAAAAGCCGGTCAATATCGGTGTTTGTGAACCCGGCGACAAGATCTGGGTCAAAATCTGCGAACCCGGCGCGGAAGGCATCGCGCTTTTTTAGGATGGTGATCCAGCTTAGCCCGGCCTGAAAACCGTCGAGAATCAGTTTCTCCCACAGGGCGCGGCTGTCGTATTCCGGCACGCCCCATTCCGTATCGTGATATTTTACGTAAATCGGGTCATACCCGCACCAGTCGCATCTTTCAGACATTTATCGTTCCATTTCCAAAACTTACCCCTGTTCCAAGGGTTTTAGCAAAATTAGAACAAAATGGGAATATTTACCGTTTCTTCATATTTCCGGCGCCAATGTGGCCAAGTCAAAAGCCAACGGAGGACGGGATCATGACAAGCGCAGCCCAACAGATCGGGGCGGGGGAATTGGACAGCCCGCTGACTTACGCGATGAACCGTCGTGACCGCAGTATTCACCAAACAATTGAGCGTGCGATCCGCAAAAAGGACGTCCTTCTGGCCTATCAGCCGATCGTCGCAGCGCGAAATACGACCGTTCCGGCGTTTTATGAAGGCCTGATCCGCATCGTTGACGAAGACCAGAATATTCTGCCCGCGGGGGAGTTTATGCATGTCGCGGAAACCCGCGAAATCGGCCGGATCATTGACTGTTTGTCGTTGGAACTTGGCTTGGACGCATTAGCCGAACAGCCGGGCCTGCGCCTGTCGATCAACATGTCCGCGCGCAGCATCGGCTATCCGCGCTGGATGGAGGTGCTGAACCGTGGCCTTGCCCAGGACAGCACCATCGCGGAACGGCTGATCCTTGAAATTACCGAAAGCTCGGCGATGATTATGCCGGAACTGGTGATGGTGTTCATGGCCGATCTCCACAAGCGCGGCATCAGCTTTGCGCTGGATGATTTCGGGGCCGGGTTTACCGCGTTTCGCTACCTGAAAGAGTTCTATTTCGACATCGTCAAGATCGACGGCCAGTTCATCCGCAACATCCATCAGGACGCCAATAACCAGGTGCTGACGGCGGCCCTGATCTCAATCGGGCAGCAGTTTGACATGCTGACGGTGGCCGAGGCGGTGGAACAGCCGGAAGAAGCGGCTTTTCTGATCAGTGCCGGTTTTGACTGCCTGCAGGGCTATTACTATGGCATGCCAACCACGTTGCCAGCCTGGCAAACCGATCAGCGCGTGGCTGCCGCGTCGTGAACTGGCGGCAGGCATCCTTGGCAGGATGGCTGAAACCGGCGGCAGTCTTTGCGGCGCGGGTTTTGGGCAGGCCTGCCGGTGAAGCCGCCAGTTGCAGGCTGCGGCGGTCCGCAGGGATTGCCGGGTCGGCTGCGACATATGTATGCAACTGTATGCGATTTGTTTCGACTGACACCGTTAAGATGCAGGGTTTTCGGGCATTTGCCTGACGTGCCGTAACTTTCCCCCGAAAAAATTGCATGTTGCGAAACTTTTGAAAACATTCTATCGACCCTCTGAAATATTGATGCGTGAT
>CAYXXQ010000433.1:0-2793 GCA_964469075.1 uncultured Rhodobacter sp. | reverse complement strand
AATAGCCGTGCTTGGGATGCAGCAGGCACAAAGTCATGTAGTCAGCCACGGTGAGCGGGCCAAACCGGTCGATCTGGCCGATCAGGATCTTCTCAAGCGGGGTCATTTGCGGCGTCTTGTCCACCAGATCAGGCCGATGCCAATGGCCACCATCGGCAGCGACAAAATCTGCCCCATCGTTAAACCGAAGCTGCTGCCCAACGGCAGGACATAGCCCCAGGGATTGCCGTCGGTCACGAACTGCGGGTCGGCCTGGCGAAACAATTCGACAAAGCTGCGCGAGGCGCCGTAGATCAGGAAGAACACACCTGTCAGCGCGCCCGGGGTTTTTAGCCAGCCGCGCCGATGCGCCAACCAGAACATCACCAGGCCCAGCAAAATCCCCTCAAGCGCGGCCTCATAAAGCTGCGAAGGATGCCGCGCGCAAACGCCGATCCAGTCGGGCGGACATATTTGCGCGCGCGCATCCGGAAAGACCACGGCCCAGGGCAGATCCGACGGGCGGCCCCAAAGCTCACTGTTGATGAAATTGGCGAAGCGGCCGAAAAACAGCCCAAGCGACACGGTCACGGCAAAGCTGTCGCCGATACTGGCAACCGGCAGGCCGTGGCGTCGGCAAAACAGAACCCCGGCAGCGATAACGCCTAAAAACCCGCCGTGAAAGGACATGCCGCCCTGCCAGATCATCAGGATTTCCTGCGGGTTGGCCAAATAATAGCCCGGCTGATAAAAGGCGACAAACCCAAGCCGCCCCCCCAGAATGACGCCCAAAATGATCCAGGTCAGCAAATCCTCGGCCTGTTTTGCGGGCATCGGGGCGCGGTCACCTGGCCATAAATGCGGTCGGTTCATCAACACAATGACCCAGCGCCAGGCCAGCAAAAGCCCCGCGATATAGGCCAACGCATACCAGCGCAGCGCCAGCGTCACCGGGCCGATGGGGATCGAAAAAATCTCGGGCGAGATATCGGGAAACGGGAGGATCGCCTGCATTGTCGGACCTTGTTATGTGTCCCCCTACCTGCGGGAACGCGCTGCCTTAAGTCAAGCATGCCTTGGCAAATCGGCATAGGATTGCCATATAAGGTTTAACCAAACCGACGGAGGGCGCCATGCAGACCCGCAACAAAATTCTTGATGATATTTCACAACTGTTTTCTAACGCCGCAGGTGTGGCGCAAGGGGCCAAGGACGAGGCCGAAACAGCCATGAAAAGCTGGATGGACCGCTGGCTGGCTGATCGCGATTTCGTGACCCGCGAAGAATTTGACGCCGTGCGCGCAATGGCGCAAAAAGCGCGGGAAGAAAACACAGCCCTGAAAAAGCGGCTGGATGCATTGGAATCACCCGCAGCAGCCGCGACCAATAAGGCAGCCAAACCAGCCGCCAAACGCAAAGCCGCGCCTGCAAAGAAGACCTAGCCCTTAGGTTTTAAGCCCGGTACAGCGCAGGCCGCTAAACAGACCACCGGTTTTCTGTGGATAAGCCGGTGGTTTACGAAAAGCTGTCCACAGATTTGGGTAACACCATCAGATTCTTTGAAATTGTACTTTACAGGTCCCCTATTTCGGACCACCATATCTGGTAAGGTCGGATCAATACACCACGACCGCTAGTGAGGCCCCCCGCCGTAAGTGGGACAAATATCCCATAAAGGCACGCAGTTAAAAAGGGCGCAGGCAATGGCAAATACTGAGCATTTTCTAAATAGTACGGAAATCCATCCGATTGATATCGTCGAAACCCTGGCTGAACATCACGCTTGGGATTTTGATCGCGTCGCTGATGATCAGATCGCAATGGCCATCGTCGGCCAGTGGCGAACCTATTCGATCACCCTCGCTTGGTCGCATGTTGATGAAACGTTGCGGCTGGTCTGCTCGTTCGAGATGGACCCGCCCGAAGACCGCCTGCCACAGCTATACGAGGCGATGAACCTGGCCAATGATCATTGCTGGGCTGGCGGGTTTACCCTGTGGCTGGACCACAAATTGATGGCCTATCGCTATGGGCTGGTGTTGACCGGCGGCGAAGTGGCTGGCAGCGCGCAGTTGAACCAACTGGTGCAAACGGCCGTTCGCAATGCCGAACGGTTTTATCCCGCCTTCCAATTGGTCTGCTGGGGCGGCGACAGCCCGACCGACGCGATGCGCGTGGCGATGAACAAGGCTTTCGGCACCGCCTGACGGCTTGTTTTTTGCCTTCAGGAAATTCCGGACAGAAAACCTGAAATCCATCCGATCCACGGCTTTTACAGGCCCCTGAAACCCTGTAGCATCCGGAAAAGCGGATGGAGGAAAATCGTGACATTGGGACATGTGAACAGTCGTGGGCTGGTGCTACTTGGCTGCGGTAAAATGGGCTCTGCGATGTTGGCGGGCTGGCTAAAGCGTGGCCTGATGCCCGAGGCGGTCACAGTACTTGACCCGATGCCGTCGGACTGGCTGCTGGCGTTGGAACAAGAGGGCCTGAACCTCAACACTGATCTGCCCGCGACGCCCGAGATTTGTATCATCGCGGTCAAACCGCAAATGATGGGCGAGGCCCTGCCGCGCCTACGGGCGCTCGGCAACGGCGAAACGGTGTTTCTGTCCATTGCCGCAGGCACGTCCATCGCGGCGTTTGAGGCGGCCCTTGGCGCCGACTCCCCCATTATTCGCGCTATGCCAAACACGCCGTCAGCGGTTGGCCACGGCATCACTGCTCTGATCGGCAACCGCAATGTCAGCCCGGAGGCGCTTGATCTGGCCGAGGCCCTGCTTGCCGCCGTTGGCCAAACCGTGCGGCTGGAGG
>CAYXXQ010000432.1:0-2799 GCA_964469075.1 uncultured Rhodobacter sp. | reverse complement strand
TAAATTCTTAGATGCATTTGTTTCTAATCTTATAGGGAGACAAGGTGGCTAATTATAAGTCCTTCGCTGCTTGGCAGAAAGCATTTAATAAGAATACTAAGAAGATAATGAAAGAACTATCCAAATCTATGCCTGAAGTAGGTGAGATGATTGAAGCGTCTGTTAAGAAGCGTACTCGTTTGGGGTATGGGGTAGATGGAAATTATAAATCAAAAAGTAAGTTAGCTAAGTTAACTGATCAGTATAAGAAGCATAGGAAGAGACTTAAGAAAAAAGGGAAACTATCTAAGGATACATCCCCAGCTAAATCTAACCTCACGAAAAGCGGGTCTATGCTAGATAAGTTATCTACTAAAATTAATAAAAAGAAGTACACAGTGCAAGTAAAGCCTAGCGGGGCTGACAGTGACGGGGTGTCTAATAAAAAGAAATCAGTGTGGGTGTCTAAAGATAGACCATACCTCTATCTATCTACCCCTGAGATAAAGCGAATTACCAAATTATTAAGAAAAGAATTGGATAAGATAGTGAATAAGATATTTAAGTAACCGTGTTTTAATAATCCACTTGTATGTGCAGAGTATTAAGACCTTTAATTGGATTGTATCCAGAGGGGCAAGTCATGAGTGAAGTTAGTAACTCAACTAATGATGTAAAAGTCGAGACAGAAGAGAAGAAAGAAGAGCTAGTCAGCCAACGTGTAGTAGATGAGTACAAGAACGACATGTTCAAGTACAAAGCTAAGATGCGAGAAACTGAGGCAGAACTTCAGAAGCTCAAAGATAACTCGACGCTATTAGAAAAACAAAGCTTAGAAGAGAAAGAAGAGTGGAAGCTCTTGTATGAGAGAGAGAAGGAAGAAAAGTCCAGAGCACTTGGTGAATTGGAACAGAAATCATCTTTCTTTATTGATACTTCTAAGAAAAACGCAGTAGTACTGCAATTAGGTGGATTCAAAAAGTCATCTTATGTTAGCTTCGTTAATCCAGCAAGTATCGAAGTGAAAGAGGATGGAACTTTTGATGAGGATTCAATCACTCGGGAAGTAGACAGAATAAAACAAGAATTTCCTGAATTGATTAAAGCTGCATCATCACCTGGCAAGATGCCAAACGAGGCTGCTACTAATTTTAGTAATAGTTCTCAGGACAAAAAACTTAACACGCTGTCCGGTCAAGAATTACTGGATTTGTATGCTAAGGTAAACAAAAACTAACTAACTTCACACAAGGAGATACATTATGACTTCAGTATCAACTGGAATCACAGAAACAGTAGCAACAGCGATTGACGTTGTTGGAGCTATATTACAAGCAGAACTAGTACAAAACTCAGTTCTATTACCTACAGTCATGGACTATAGTTCATGGGTTGTTCCTGGTGCCAACACAGTTAAAGTTCCTAATGCTGGTTCTTTTACTGCTGGTGACAAAGTAGAAAATACTGCATCAGATTTTCAAGCACTAACTTTTGCGACTGACGACATTGAGCTTTCAGTTTATAAGCACATTGTAGCAGAAGTAGAAGACAGAGCTAAAGAACAAGCTGCTGTAGACGTTGAAGGCGAGTACATTCGTAGAATGGCTACTGCAATGGTTGAGGCTATTGAGTCTAGCATCGCAGGCGTTATTGTTAAATCAGCTAACGACATTCAATTGTCAGCTACTGGCGCAGTTGCTAATGATTCTATCGCTAAGGTAGACATCTTAGAAGCTAGAAAAGACCTAGATGACCTTAAAGTTCCTCAGAGTGACAGATTCTTAGTAATCCCACCTGCTCAGGAAAAAGTTATGCTACAAATCGATGATTTCGTAGATGCTTCCAAGTATGGTTCTACAGAAGCAATTCAGAATGGTGAATTGGGTAGAATTTTCGGCATGAAGGTAATCAAGACTACTTCTCTATCATCTGACACAGAAGCAGTTATCTATCACAGAAGCCACGCTGCTTTTGCTAGACAACTTGCTCCTAAATTCGAAAAGCAAAGAGCTTCTTTAAGCAAACTTGCTGACGAACTATCACTTTCTTTACTTTACGGAGTTAAGCAACTTGATAGCGGTAACAGAGGAATCTATCTAGACGAGTCCGCAGTAGCTTAATATAAATTAACTACATTTAGAGGGGTGCTTTCGGGCACCCTTTTATTCATTCGTACTAGGAGACGCTAATGGACGCCGGTAATATATTCAATATTCCAAACTTCCTGAAAGAAAAGACAGCTCTCAAACTCCAACAAGCAATGTTAGGGTTAAACTCTTTGAAAGGGAAAGAATATAAATACTTTGATATCCAATATGTCAATGGATCCTGGTATGCCTTTTACTATGAGAGCGTAGAAGATTCAATAAAACGTACACCAATCGGGGGTAAGTAATGTCTTTCAATCCATCAGACAAAGATTTACCTGGACACGAATTCAACAAATTTGATGTAGACGAAAACAACCTATCAATGGTTAGATTCTTCCAAGGCGGAGGTCAAGGTATATCCCCCCTCGCTAAATTTGTGGAAGCAGCATATACGAACTCAGACATGACTGTGACATATAAATATTATGAATCAGCTTCAAAAGCTACCTTATATAACACAATCGTTCTAATCTATACATCTAGCCAAGATACTACTTTCACTAGTGCAGAATGGAGTTAAGCGATGCCAATAAAGTTAAACCCTTTTACAGGTAAATTCGATTTAGTAGGGTCTGGAACCCAAGGGCAGACCGGAGTACAGGGAATCCAAGGCGAGACAGGAGCTGATGGAATCCAAGGATTAATTGGAGAGACAGGTCTTCAAGGATTA
>CAYXXQ010000431.1:0-2804 GCA_964469075.1 uncultured Rhodobacter sp. | reverse complement strand
CGACTATGCCCGCCCTGCAATCCGCCTCGCGGCCCTGATGGAAGTTCCGACCATCTTTGTGATGACCCATGATAGCATCGGTCTGGGCGAAGATGGGCCAACCCACCAACCCGTCGAAACCCTTGCCTCCCTTCGGGCGATCCCAAACCTGACCGTGATCCGTCCTTGCGATGCCATGGAAACAGCCGAAGCCTGGGAAATCGCCATGGAATCGCAAAAGTCGCCGGTCCTGCTGGCTTTGTCGCGCCAAAATCTTCCTGCCTTGCGCAAAACAGCAGGCGCTGAAAACCTGACGGCAAAAGGAGCGTATGTTCTGCGCGACTGTGATGGCCCGCGTCAGGCGACTTTGATCGCCAGCGGGTCTGAGGTCGAAATCGCCATGAAGGCAGCCGACATGCTTGCTGCCAAAGGTGTCCAGGTTGCGGTTGTTTCGGCCCCGTCTTTCGAACGCTTTGCAAAACAATCGGCAGACTACCGTGCAAAAGTGTTGGGTGACGCACCCCGCGTCGGCGTCGAAGCCGCAATCCGCATGAGCTGGGATGCCGTCCTGCGCCATGACGACACCTTTATCGGCATGACTGGCTTTGGCGCTTCTGCACCGGCCGATGCCCTTTACGCCCATTTCGGCATCACCGCGGAAGCCGTGGCCAATGCCGCTATGACAAAACTCTGAATTGACAGGATCAAAGACATGACAGTGAAAGTTGCCATCAACGGCTTTGGCCGTATCGGACGGAATGTGTTGCGCGCCATCGTGGAATCGGGCCGGACCGATATTGAAGTCGTCGCCATCAATGACCTGGGCCCGGTTGAAACCAACGCCCACCTGATCCGCTTTGACAGCGTCCATGGTCGCTTTCCCGGTGAAGTAACCACTGGCGCAGACTGGATCGACGTTGGCCGTGGCCCGATCAAAGTGACCGCACTACGCGACCCCAAGGATTTACCTTGGGCGGATGTCGATATCGCCATGGAATGCACGGGTATTTTCACCAACCGCGATAAGGCGGCGTTTCATCTGGAAAACGGCTCAAAGCGTGTGCTTGTGTCAGCGCCTTCGGCTGGCGCTGACAAAACCATCGTCTTTGGCGTGAACCACGACAGCCTGACAGCACAGGACACGGTTGTTTCCAACGCGTCTTGCACCACAAACTGCCTGTCCCCGGTGGCCAAAGCCCTGAATGATGCGATTGGCATCAACAAGGGTTTCATGACCACGATCCACAGCTACACCGGCGATCAGCCGACGCTGGACACCATGCACAGCGACTTGTATCGCGGTCGCGCGGCGGCGTTGTCGATGATCCCAACCTCGACAGGTGCGGCCAAAGCGGTGGGTCTGGTGCTTCCTGACCTGGCAGGCAAACTTGACGGCGTGGCGATCCGCGTACCCACCCCCAACGTCTCGGTTGTTGACCTGGTGTTTGAGGCAAGCCGCGACACAACTGTGGAGGAGGTGAATGCCGCTATCCGCGCAGCGGCGACAGGGCCGATGAAAGGTGTTCTTGGCTTTACCGATCGTCCCAACGTCTCGATGGATTTCAACCACGATCCACATTCGTCGATTTTCCACATGGATCAGACCAAGGTCATGGATGGCCGCATGGTTCGGATTCTGTCCTGGTATGACAACGAATGGGGCTTTTCCAACCGTATGGCCGATACGGCTGTGGCCATGGGGAAGCTGCTGTGATCCGCGCAATCTCTGGCGCTGATGTCTCGGGCAAGCGGTTGGTGGTGCGCGCTGACCTAAACGTCCCGATGGAGGGCGACCGGGTCACCGATGCCACCCGCATCACCCGCTTTGCCGAAGGCATGCGCCCGCTTCTGGCAAGCGGCGCGCGGCTGGTCATCCTCACCCATTTTGGCCGTCCAAAAGCGGGCCAGCCGGATGCAGCCTATTCTGTTGAAAAGTTGCGCCCGGCCTTGGCCGAAGCCTTGGGCTGTGACATTGCTTTTGCGCCTCAGGTCACTGGTGCGCAAACCATCGCCGCCAGCAAGGCCTTGCCAAACGGCGGCGTGCTGCTGGTCGAAAACCTGCGTTTTGATGCAGGTGAAACCGCGAATGATCCGGCCTTTGCCGCCAATCTTGCGGCGCTTGGCGATGTCTATGTCAATGATGCCTTTTCGGTTTCACACCGCGCCCATGCCTCGACCGAGGCGCTGGCGCATCTGCTGCCGGCCTATGGCGGGCCGCTCCTGATCGAGGAGTTGGACGCGCTTGAGGCCGCGCTTGAAAACCCGCAACGCCCCGCCGTTGCGATTGTTGGTGGGGCCAAGGTTTCCACCAAAATCAGCGTGCTGAAAAACCTCGTGGGTCGGGTTGATCATCTGATCGTCGGCGGCGGCATGGCAAATACCTTTCTGTTCGCCGATGGCGCACCGATGGGCAAATCCCTGCACGAGGCGGATCAGGTTTCAACCGTTTCAGAGATCCGCGACATGGCCGCAAAAAAAGGCTGCACCATTCACGTTCAGAAAGACGCTGTTGTTGCGCGTGAATTCAAGGCCGGGGCTGCGGCAGAAACTGTCGATGCGCATGCCTGTCCTGCGGATGCGATGATCCTTGATGCGGGGCCAGAAGCGGTAAAGGCATTCTCGGCTGTGCTGGGCTCTGCCCGCACCATTCTGTGGAATGGCCCGCTCGGCGCTTTTGAAATCTCACCCTTTGACGCAGGCACCGTTGCCCTCGCGAAAATGGCGGCATCCCTTACAAAAACCGGCTCCACCACCAGCGTTGCAGGTGGCGGCGATACGGTTGCGGCCCTTAACGCGGCCGGGGTTGCCCAAGACTTCACATATGT
>CAYXXQ010000430.1:0-2810 GCA_964469075.1 uncultured Rhodobacter sp. | reverse complement strand
GCGCTGCAACATCGCCACCCGATCACAACCCGAAAGACCATATAAGGCGCGCGCAGCGGCCACGACGTCGGCGTGCAAAACCGGTCGCATCAACTGATCCGGGGCGGCTCCAACAACAGCCCGTGTATCGCCAGACGCACAGTGCCAGCAGCAAAATCACCTCCCACCGATGTCAGGCTCAACGGGATCCCGCCCCAATAGGTCAAAGGCTGCCCGGTCATACCGCGCACCCAGGCCCCTTGCCCCAGCGACAGTCCCGAGCCATAGCGATCCTCAGCCCCGCTCACCCCCAGTTTCCAGCCGGTCAAACCCGTGCCGGAAATCGTGCTGACAACCCGACCAGTCACGCCAAACACCAGCATGGAGTCGGTAATCCCCTCTGTTGTCACGTTCGACGCGCCTGCCGTAATCACATGATCAAACTCGATAATCTGCCCGAGCGTCCCCGCGCCATAGGGCGAGAACCGATCAAGGTTGAGATGCCAGTCGTCACCGTCAAAAACCGCATAGGCACCTTCATCCACAACCCACGCTCGCCAACCCTGTAGCGGGGTCAGAAACACCCAACCGCCATTGGCAAACAGGGCCACCTCGCCACTGTGACCGTCCCATGCGTTGACCGCCCCAAGCGGCACCGCAAACGCGTCGCCATCCGCTGCGGCCACAGGCGGCACGGTCACGCCGACTGACTGCAACCGCATTTGGGCCATCGCGTCCAGCCGGGCAAACCCTTCGTTCACGGTCACATGCTTTTGCGCCTGCGCTGCCGCAACCAAGGGCAGTTTGAATTGGCTTGTCTCACTCATTGATTTCAATCCTTGCAAATAAACCTGATCCAAAACGCTCAGAAACCTGGGCGACCTCTATGGCAAAGCTCCCGCTCACCCCATCAGCGGCCAGCATCGCCGCCGTATAGGTCCAGCCAGGGCTGCCCAGCGTCACTTCCCGCCGGATCGTAGCCCCGCTCAGCACCCGCAGCTGATAGCGCTCAAAACTTTCGCCAAGCGGCACATCTGCGGCCCCCCAACTGTCACCATCAATCCGCGTCCGCCGCGCCCAGTCGACGGAGTAGTCCCCGCCACTCACCGAAGCACGCAAATGACACGGTGCATATGGCCGTAACCCAACACCAGAAAATGCCCTGATTTCATGTAGATAGGTCGCATCATCATAACCACGCTGGGCCGGTCCCACCCGATAATGCCGCGCCAGATCCCTGGCCGAGGCCGCCAGATCGAGCTGACCCACAGCCGCCGTCAGTGCCACGACATAGCTGCCAACAGGCCAGCTATCGGGTATCAAGCCATCCGTGCCACCTTGCCCACGCAGCAGCCGCGTCAACTGATAGGTGTTTTCCGCCACCAAGGCCGCATCGGCAAATTGCAGTACTTCCCAGACGTCATCCGTGCCAGATCCGATCGCCAGTACATTGGCGCCATTCAGCACCGCCATCGGGTCGGCCGCTGCCAAACTGCCGCCATAAAACTTCGCCCGTAAGCCCGGCCCATTGTCCCACCGCGACGGCACAGCGCGGACAAGCGCAGTTTCCGTCACGCCAATCACGGCCGCACGCTCAATCAATCGGTTCAGGACATAGCCCGCATCCTCAGGGGCCCCATAAAGGGCCACACTGCCCGGCCAAGGTGTCGCCGTCACCGCGATATGCGGCGCATGCACAACCTCCTCACCGGTCAAAAGCGGCAGGTCTAAAAACAGCGGAAAGACCGGAACAGGCGGGACAAACGCAGTAATCGCTGCATCCTCTTCCACCAGATCAGGCGGCTCATAAACCGTCGGTTCGACCCGCACGCCTTCAATTTTGCGTGCACCAACATCTTCCACGCGGTCAATCCGCGCCTGCCCGCCGCCCAGCGCCGGCGGCAGATCAATCACATCCCCGATCCCAATGGCGTTCAGCGACGGCGGCAAGGTCAGCGACACGGCCTCCCGGCCAACCCGCGATTCCGCCAGCCAGCGCGCGGCAATCGCCTGCGCCTCGGTCGCGGTCAGCACAATCGGCACTTCGCTGGTGGAAACGCCGCGCGCCACCTCGTCCGGAAACACGGCCTCTGCTGCGCCCATCTCATAGCTGCCATCGGCCCGCAAATACCGCAGCCGCAGCTTTCCCGCGACCTCTGCCTCAGGCGCACGGGTGGCCGAAGACTCGCTGCCCGCCTCGTCAGTCCAGACCAGATCTTCGGTCTCAACCCCGGCAACTGCCCGCCCGGTCCGGTTGCGAAACACCAAAGCGCCATCCTGTTCGATCACATCAATCGCAAAACTCGTCATCAGCGGCTGCAACGCCCCCCGCGCCGTCTCAAGCCCCGGCACGACATAGCCCGTCACCGCCCCGTGCAGCCCCGATATGTCATAGGCCTCAACGAAGCTCGCCTCGCAGGTTTCCGCCACAACATCGGCCAGCGCCTGCGCCCCCAAACGCCCGGTTATCCAGTGACCGCGCGCATAATTGCCGCCATCACTCCAGACCGCCAGATTGGCAGGAAAATCAGGCCAGGGCCGCGCATCCCAGGCCCAGACATGGGCTTGGGTCATATCCACCATCGCCCCGCCGTAAAGTGCCGATACCGGATTATTCCCAGCTTCAGCCCAATACCCATAGGTCGCCCGCAAATACTGCGCCTGGATCAGAACATCGCGCGCACCACTTGAAAAATAGGGGCTTTGGGATTCCGATGATTTGGCATCCAGAAACACATTCGGCTGATTGGTACCCTTATCAATCGCCGGGCAGCCTATTTCCGTAAACCAGATCGGCTTGCTTTCCGGCACCCACGCTGTCGATGCCACCT
>CAYXXQ010000429.1:0-2811 GCA_964469075.1 uncultured Rhodobacter sp. | reverse complement strand
GGGTTCAGTTCCGGCGATCTCGACGGCAGCAGGATGATGGTGAGGTTTTTCGGCATGACATGTGTGCCGTTGGCTGCGGGTGTTCCCATATGGTGCGTAAGCGCCCGGTGAACCCGCCCTGCCTTTGATCGATAGTGATTGCTAATGTCCATCAGCGATTAAATGGACATTAGGGAGTGGTTTGTGGCGAAGCGGCGCAGACGTCGGAACTGGGATGATGAAGAGAAGCGGATGATCTGCGCACAGACGCGGGTTTCTGGTGTTTCGGTTTCACAGGTGGCGCGTCGGTACGATGTTAACGCGAACCAGGTGTACAACTGGCTGAAGGATCCACGCTTCGCGGATGCGGAACCGCGCGAGCCTGAGTGTTGGGCTACAACTGAGTCAACTTTTCTGCCGGTCGAGATAACCGAGACGCGGGACATGACTGTCCTGAGTGACAGCGCTGAACCCGGCACGCTGGAGATCAATCTGTGCAGCGGCCATCGGTTGCTGGTCACGGGGGCATACGATGCCGATGCTCTTGTGCGGTTGATCCGAGGCCTCTCGTCATGATCCCGGTTCCGGCAGCAACGAAGGTGTGGCTGGCTGCGGGCGTCACTGACATGCGCAAGGGGTTCAACGGACTATCGGCTCTGGCTCAAGGTGTGCTGAAGCGTGATCCATTCTCGGGACACCTGTTTGTTTTTCGCGGACGTCGCGGCGATCTTGTCAAAGTCATCTGGTGGGACGGGCAAGGCGCGTGCCTGTTCTCCAAGCGCCTGGAGAAAGGCCGGTTTGTATGGCCCTCGGCGACGACCGGAAAGGTGATGCTGTCGCCCGCACAACTGTCGATGTTGCTGGAGGGGATCGACTGGCGCGCGCCGGCCAGGACATGGCGTCCGCTCACTGTTGGATAGTCGATATTTTTCCGTAAAAATAGCATGAACCTACGGGTTTTCGATTCCTTCAGGTGCCGGATTCTGGTATAAGTCCTGATGCTCGAAGCATCCTCCGATCTCCCCGATGATGTCGCCGTATTGCAGGCGATGATCGCCTTGCAGAACGAGAAGCTGTCGATCTTCGAGACAGAGATCAAAGAGCGCGACTACCGGATCGAGAAGCTTAAGCACGAATTGGCGGGCTTGCGCCGCCATCGGTTCGGCCCGAGGTCCGAAGCCCTCGATCAGCTTGAACTGACGCTCGAAGATGAAGAGATCGCACGAGCAGTCGCGCCACAATCCGATAACGAGGATGCTGCTGTTGCTCCGGTCAGTGAACCGAAACGCAAACCCGGCCGCAAGCCACTGCCTGCTCACCTGCACCGTAACGAACAAATACTCTCGCCCGGCGATGCGTGCAGGGCCTGTGGTGGATCGTTGAAGACGCTCGGCGAGGATGTCACCGAGGAGCTCGAATACATCCCGGGTCGCTTTGTCGTGAACCGGATCATCCGCCCGCGCATGGCCTGTTCGGCTTGCGAGGCGATCTGCCAATCGCCGCTACCCTCGCGCCCCATCGAGAAGGGTCGACCGGGACCGGGTTTGCTCGCGCATGTGCTTGTGAACAAATATTCTGATCACTTGCCGCTTTATCGCCAGTCGCAAATCTTCAAGCGCGAAGGTGTCGATCTGGACCGCTCGACGCTGGCCGATTGGGTCGGCAAGTCCGCCACCCTGCTCGAACCGCTGGCCAAGGCTATCGAGCGCCATGTGCTTTCGGGACCGGCGATATTCGCAGATGATACACCCGTCAAGCTGCTGTCACCCGGTGCTGGAAAGACAAAGACCGCACGACTCTGGGCTTATGTCCGTGATGAACGACCCTGGGCGAGTGAAGCGCCACCGGCGGCATACTACCGCTTCTCGCGGGACCGAAAGGGCGAACAGCCGACCGAACATCTCAAGGACTATACCGGCTGGATGCACGCGGACGGATATTCCGGGTTCAATGAACTCTATCGGTCGGGCCGTGTCCGCGAGGTCGCGTGCATGGCGCATATCCGGCGCAAGTTCGTCGATGTGTTCAAGTCGCAGGGCTCGGCCATCGCCGAGGAAGCCATCAAGCGTATCGCCGCTCTATACGGCATCGAGAAAGAGGCGCGCGGCCAGTCACCCGAAGATCGTGCTGCCATCCGGCAGGAGAAAGCCAAACCGCTGCTTGATGAGTTGGAAACCTGGCTTGGTGCGCAACTGCCCAAAATCTCCGGCAAGTCCGAACTCGCCAAGGCCATCCGCTACGCCCTGACCCGCATGAAGAAGATGCGCCCCTATCTCGACCATGGCGTTTTGGAATTGGACAACAATTCAGCCGAGCGGTCGATGCGCTGCGTGGCTCTCGGCAGGAAAAACTATCTCTTCATGGGCTCCGAAAGCGGCGGAAAGTCAGCCGCGATTATCTACACCCTGATCGAAACTGCCAAACTCAATGGTATCGATCCGCAGGCTTGGCTCACCGATACCCTTGCCCGTATCGCCGATCACAAGATCACTCGTATCGACGAACTGCTCCCCTGGCGTTACGCGGCATCCGCAGCGTAACTGGCAAACACGTCACCTCGCCAGAGCGGGTTCGCCAGACGGTCACTTCTTCAGCCCTACGTTTCGCGTTACGGCGCGCACCTGCGCCGCGGGCGATATGCTCCGAGTACCCAGCGCGTTTACCTGTGCTGCGTTGCGCATTTTGCTCATTGGCTGACCGGAGAGCGGGGTGACGCCTGCAGCAATATGCACTTTGACCCCGGCTGGAAGCATCATCATGACGCCGGTCCTTCCAGAAGCGCGATCATTGCGCGTACCGTCTCGGGTTCCACGTCGCGGGCAAAGCGCACAC
>CAYXXQ010000428.1:0-2818 GCA_964469075.1 uncultured Rhodobacter sp. | reverse complement strand
GACTGGACAGAAGACTGGCTAAAAGCACTACTAAAGCAAAGACGAAAAGAGTTAGCCTTTAAAAAGAAATAATATGCACAATCAAAATTACATACAAAGAGCAATAAATCTTATAGAAGAGGAAACAAAGATGAGAGGAACTGATTACGAAGGACTACTAGAGGTGTACGCACTACTTGTCTTTATTGTGGGAGAACAATGCACAAATGAGCATATACACGATGCATGGTCAGTATGGCAAAACAGAACAATGCAAGACCATCGTTCCCTTGTACCTTTTAACGAGCTTTCTAAAGAAGTCCAAGACTTAGACGAACCATATCGACAAGCTGTGATAAAAGCAGCGGTTTTACTTAATGAATAACTACGGAACAACTCGTTGCAAAGAGTGCGACCAAATATTAGACGGACGAACCCAATACTACGACAAGCCAGGTGTACTGTGTGAGGTGTGCTTTTGTAGGGTGATTAAGGGAGAGGAAGTGCCTAAGAAGAAGTGATATACTTTAGTAATGAAAAAGAAAAAACCAACAGAAAAGATGTACATCGTAAGAAAGTACATTATGGCAAAAGACATTAAGGCATGTATGAGAAAAGAAAAGACTCACACACCAGATGAAATAAACTTTAACTCTGATTGGGTAGAAAATGGTAACCGACACCTAGCAGAGGCAATAGGCTTCCACCAAGATGTAATCGAAGAAGATGAATATGAAGACTAGCGGATTTAGAAAACAGTCAATAGAGGAAGTAAGGGAAAAACAGGCTATAAAACGCAAGAAGCTACAAAGTGTGGCAAAGAAGCCTAAGACCCCCTTAAAAGCCAAAAACAAGCCTCTGAAGGTACGTTCTAAGCTACCAAAGCTAAGTACAATGCGTAACAAGTGCGACAAGTTACTGACTCCCATTATAAAACTGCAACACCCTTACTGCATATTTACTGGAGAAGAAACACAAGTTGCACACCACGCAATTAAGAAGTCAACTAGTTCCGCTTTAAGATACTACCTCCCAAACCTAATCCCACTGACTAACAAAGCCCACATGAGACTGCATAGTGACGAGATACTATGGACTGGAAGATTGATAAAACAAAAAGGCATGGACTGGTGGGACGACCTAGAAGAACGCAAGAACGTATACACCAAATGTGACGTACATTTCTACATAGAGAACTACGAGCGACTTAGTAAGATACTGGAAGATTTAAAATAGTTATGCACAGTATCCACTAGACCTACAATGTAGCAGGTGTATAGTGAGACTATTACAGAAATAGAAGCCGCCCTAAATAAACTTGAATAGCTTATGAACCACTACCAAGACACAGCAGAAGAAAGTCTAAAGTGGACATGGAAAATTAAACCACCAACTAACATGTCACACCCGGATAATAGGTGACTTAGACGCAATACCAGACTTTATTAAAGGTAAACACCAAAGAGTATGAAAGACCTAAGAACAATGCAGAGAGAAGGAAGGGAGGGGTTAGCAAAATCCATCTACGACCAAGTGACCTACACAGAAGAAGGCATGAAACCAAAGTGGGTGGAAGGTGGTAACAGTCTCAAACAAGATGAAGCAAGGCGCATGGCTAATAAATTAGACCTAGACCAGCACACAGCCAACACATGGAAGGCATGTAAAGACGCAATCCTAGAGAGTGGACTGTTGGAGGAGAAGGACGTACCAGCATCTACAGGGGATGAAGCCTTCCACGGAGAATGTAACGGCCACAACACCCTAGCAAGAGACATCAAAGAGTTTATGAGTAATATGGATACTAACTCAGTAGATAGTATCCATTTAAACAAACAGGCCAACTAACTTATGAAAACAACATCATTTTTACAACAAAACTGGGGATAAAGCCGTTGACGCCAATTACTAGATAAGTTACATTAAGGAGGTATGGAAAACGAAATACAAAAATACGGAGACATGGTGCGCCAAATACCAGTCAAGCGGCAGATCCGCAAAGACTGGCAAGCCCAGCGCGCCGTACAAATGGCCAAGCAATACTTCGACGATGGCATATCCATGCAGTTGATCGGGGAGGAATACGGCCTATCCAGGCAACGTGTCCATAACATTATAAATAGTTTAAAGAGATAATATGTTTAACAAAGATTTAAAGGAGAGGGTAGACAAATTAGAAGGCCATGTATTTTTCCTGTTGGAATCTTTCGATGGGGTGCTAGACAGCCTAATCGAACAGAAGCAACAGGAGAAGCGCGACTTGCAACCACCGGTTCGCATCTCGCCACGCACCGGGAAGCCAGTGCGTAAGTGGACGCCAAAAGCGTAGCCATTATCCACTTATCAACACCTCGCCCAGCGCGAGGTGTTTTGTGTATGTTAAAATGCAGCTATGCAATCGAATAACAGTACCAACTTGGTTGGGACCGGCCCGAAGGGTCTGCCTAATCACATGATTGATTTCATGCACCGCCGTGGCATCACTGACGAAGTGATGAACCTTTTTAATATTAGTATCTACGACCACCCCCAGATCGGTGAGTGCATCAAGATACCCTACAGCGACGAGCATAGCAAGTACCGGCGTGACCCTATGTCCGACGCCAAGCCTAAGTACCTGTATGACGCAGGTGGCAAGGTGACGTTGTATGGAGCAGATAAGCTCAGGGAACAAGGACCACTAGTCATCACAGAAGGGGAGCTCGACACCCTTGTCTGCTGGTCAGCGAACATCCCAGCCGTGTCATCTACCGGTGGAGCGATGAGCTTTCAGGAAGACTGGGCTATTACATTAGCACCCTACGATGTATACCTATGCTTCGACAACGACGCAGCAGGC
>CAYXXQ010000427.1:0-2842 GCA_964469075.1 uncultured Rhodobacter sp. | reverse complement strand
CGATGGGTGGGCTTGCCACCGGTGCCATCCAGTTGCGTGCCGAATGCGGCTCGGCTTTTTTCGCCGATCTGGTGGCCCACAAGGAGGTTCGCGAAACCTATCTTAATACCGCCGCCGCCGCTGATCTTCGCAGCCGTGTGGCCGATGAGGTCAGCTTTGGTGGCATCACCTTCCGCCGCTACCGGGGTGGTGCGGGCTTTGGTGTCGCCACCGACAAGGCAGTGTTTTATCCCGAAGCGGTCGACGGGCTGTTCGAGATTTACTACGCCCCGGCCGACACGTTCGAGACCGTCAACACGCTGGGTCAGCCGCTTTACGCGCGGATGATCCCGGATCGCGACCGCGACGAATGGATCCGTCTGGAGATCGAAAGCAACCCGCTGCCGATCTGCACCCGACCGCAGGTGCTGCGTTCGGCCAGGCGGACCTGATGACCGCGTTTGCCGCTGCCGCTGCCGCTGACATCCTCTTTGCCGATCCCAATATCGGGCGCGACGCGATCTACATCGCCGACGGCGGCGCGCCGGTTCTGGTGCGCGTCGTCGCCCGGCGCGGCGATGCTGTCACCGAGTTCGGCGATGCCCGCCTCTGGTCGGAAACCACGCGGGTCGACCTGCGCGTGGCGGAAGTTCCGGATCCGCAGCCCGGTGAGCGGATCGAGATCGACGATGAGGCGTTCCTCATTCAGGGCGAGCCGGTGCGCGACCGCGAGCGGCTGGTCTGGACCGTGGATCTGCGCCCGGCATGAAGCTCAAGCTCAACATCGATCCGGACATCGTCGCGATGATGGCGGCGGAGGTTGCGGCGGGCGAACGCGCGGTAACAGCCGCGATGCGCGAGGCCGGGACTGGGTTGAAGACTGCGTGGCGGGCGCAGATCACCGGTGCGGGTCTGGGCACCCGGCTTGCCAACTCGATCCGGCTTGCCAGCTTCCCGAAGTCGGGCGAAAGCCTGAACGCCGCCGCGCTGGTCTGGTCCAAGGCGCCGGTGATTGTCGGCGCTCACGACACCGGGCCGCTGATCCGCTCGAAGAACGGCTTCTGGCTGGCGATCCCCACGCCAGCGGCGGGTAAGGGGCTCAAGGGCGGTCGGATCACCCCTGGTGAATGGGAACGGCGGCGCGGTATGCGCCTGCGGTTCGTCTTTCGCCGCAATGGTCCGAGCCTGCTGGTGGCTGAGGGGAGGCTGAATACCAAGGGTCAGGCAGTCGTCTCACGCTCGAAGACTGGGCGCGGGAAAGTGACCGCACCGATCTTCCTGCTGGTCCCGCAGGTCAAGCTGCCAAAACGGTTGGATCTGGCGCGGGATGCGGACCGGGCTTTGGACAGCGTGCCGGGTCTGATTGTGGCGAGGTGGGTGGAAGGACAATTGCGCTGATTTCGACTTTGCGGACTTTCCTGCCGTTTGCTGATAAGCAGTCCTGATGCCAGAAGCTGAGGAAATAGATTGCCATGACAGTTCGACGCATTGTCGCGAACATTGACGCGGAATCCGTCGCCGCAGTTCGAAAATTCTACGCTGATTTGTTTGGGCTGGAAGCCGTCATGGATCACGGTTGGATTGTGACGTTAGCATCAGGTCAGACAGCAAGCGTCCAAATAAGCATAGCTACAGAAGGTGGGTCAGGCACTCCGGTGCCAGATTTTTCAATAGAGGTCGATGACGTCGACGCCGCATATGTGCGAGCAAAGACACTCGGTCACGACATAGTCTACGATCTCTCTGATGAGCCGTGGGGCGTTCGCCGCTTTTATCTTCGTGACCCGGCGGGCAAGCTCCTGAACATTCTGTCCCATCCAGACTGAATTGCGGCTACTCTGGGCTCCCACGCGACATTGATCGGCGATAGGCCGTACCAAGTTCCTCGCCTTTCCCGCAGATGTTAATGCGCGGTGCTGCGAAGTTGTAGAATCTGCATCCCAATTGCCACTGCTGGTCCGATACCCAAGGCAAAGAAAACCGTGCCCAAGCCAAGCGTGCCGCCCAAGGCCCAACCGATCGCGACGACTGTCAACTCAAGAAACATTCGCACGAGCGCGATGGGTTGACGTGTGACAGCCTGAAGGCCGGTCATGAGGCCATCTCGGGGTCCCGGGCCTAAGTTTGCGATCAGGTAAATCGCCCCGCCGAACCCGGTCACCAACACACCCACCAGTGCCAGCAGGGCATTCGCAACATACGACTCATATGTTGGCAAATAGGGCAGCAAGTATTCCAAAACTAACGCTATTATGATCACGTTGAGGATCGTTCCCATCCCGGGTGTTCGCTTGAGTGGAATCCACAAGACCAAGACGCTTGCGCTGATGATAAAGGTCGCAAACCCCAAGCTCCAACTTGTGATATTGGTCACGCCTTCCGCGAACACAGTCCAGGGGCTCACGCCAACGCCTGCTGTGACCAGCAATGCTTCGCCAAGGCCAAATACCACCAGGCCAATGATAAGAAACGCAACTGACGCCAATGGTGGTTTCATTGTGAAAGCCGTTGGCGAACTCCATCGGAGCTTTGGAATGGACGTGACCGAAAGAAAACTCAAAGCTAGATCCACGCAAAATCGTTAAATGAGTAAGGTTTGTGCCCGTTTGGACAGTACACGGCAAGACTAACATTTGCAGAACACGCGTGCGAACCATGATGGTCTGCATTTAGTTTCTGTGTCGTGGTCTCATCCTTCAGCTTACATCGTCGAAACACAGCAGCCGACCATCCTGCACACCGCTGCATTCGTCAAATTGGGCTCAGAGCAGACTTTGGCTAAGCCTCTAACTTCGGAACAGCATATGCCCACCTCCCGCGAAACCATCCTCGCCGCGCTGCACGCGCGGCTCTCAACGCTGCC
>CAYXXQ010000426.1:0-2854 GCA_964469075.1 uncultured Rhodobacter sp. | reverse complement strand
CCAGCGTCGGGATTTCCCCAATTAACCGCGCGAAAATCCCGGAAATGTTGCAAGAATCGCCGGATTGCTGAATTGACTTCCCTTCAGGCGCGCCGTAAAGAACGGCTTCTGAATGAAATGGCCTTCGAATCCCGGTTGGATTTGGGCCGGTCCGATCCGGAGAAGACACATGAAACGCACATATCAGCCGAGCAACCTTGTTCGCAAACGCCGCCACGGCTTTCGTGCGCGCATGGCCACCAAAGCTGGCCGCAAAATCCTGAACCGCCGTCGGGCGCAGGGCCGCAAGGAATTGTCCGCGTAAGGACAACCCCCGAAAGGCAAGTATATGACACCGCCGGAGGCGACGCAGGCAGACCCAGATGGGCAGGCCGGTGCCACGCCCCCGGCGGTTTCTTTGCGCGTGGTCGAAACGTTGCGCCAGCGCAGCGATTTCCTGAAGGCCAATCGCGGTCGGCGGCAGGCGATGCCGGGGTTCATCCTGCAAGCCCGCAAACGTCAACCTGACGAGGGCGCAGCACCCGACCTGATCCGCGTCGGCTTTACCTGTTCCAAAAAGCTCGGCAACGCCGTCGCGCGCAACCGCGCCAAACGCCGGTTGCGTGAAATCGCCCGCATGATCCTGCCGATCCACGGCCAACCCGGCTGGGATTACGTACTGATCGGCCGCCCCCAAGCCAGCGCAACCCTGCCGTTTGACCGGCTGCGCGACGGCTTGGCCACTGCCCTTATGCGCATCCACAAGCCGCGCTGATTTCCGCCAGCCCTGCGGTATTGGCCCTTGACCGGCAAGCGGTTTCCGGGAAATAAACGTATTGTAATATTTGAATGCTTCGCCCCCGAAACCCCATATCCCGCGTTAACGCCAACCCAAGGAGTCTGTCATGGCAATTGAATTTGAAGGTAAGACACTCGAAACCAACGAAAAAGGCTATCTGGTCACCCTCGAAGACTGGAGCGAAGCCCTCGCCCCGATCCTGGCCGCCACCGAAAAGGTAGACCTGACCGACCGCCACTGGGACGTGCTGAACTTCCTGCGGGACGAGTATTTCAACAACCGCGAAAACCAGCCCAACACCCGCGCCATCCTGAAAGCGATGTCCGCCAAATGGGGTCAAAAACTATCGCAAAAGGATCTTTATGACCTGTTCCCGGGTGATCCCTCAAAACAGGGCGGCATGATCGCGGGCCTGCCCGAAAGCCGCCGCAAGGGCGGGTATTAAAGCCCATCGCGTTTAGCGGGCAATATCACGGGTTGGGGGTGACGCCCCCCCATCCAGTGCCTATATGGCGTGTCAGTTGACCCCTTGATCCACGGCCCATACATGACCCCGCTTGCCTATATCCTGTCCCTGCCGGTGCGCGCTTACCGCGTGATCGGCAGCCCTTGGGTCGGGCATGGTTGCCGCTACCAGCCGACCTGTTCAGCCTATGCGATGGAGGCGCTGGAACGGCATGGCGGGCTGAAAGGCAGCTATCTGGCGATCCGCCGCATCGGGCGCTGCCACCCGCTTGGCAGCTCAGGCTATGACCCGGTGCCAGGGGCCGATCCCGATTGGGAAGCCAAGCAGGATTAACCCCTCCCCAACATCCGCTTCACCCCATGTTTCAAGTGCCGCAGCAGGTCGATGACGGGCTGAAACAACGGCTGCCGGTCATACCAGTTCAGATCACGAATATCGCTGCGCGACGGGCGCTGCCGGGCCAGCGGATAACGCGCAGCAAAAGTGCGAAACTCAGGATGCGCCGCGCGAAACCACGAATAAGCCCCATCGACATGCATCGCCCCACCACGCGGATCGCCCATCGGCCGGTCTGCAATGCCGCGCAAATAGGGCAGCGCCTGCTGCGCCACGGCGCGCCGCAGGCCGGTGAAATGTTGCAGCTTGATCGCGTTGCTGGCGGCAACCTCAACAATCTCGGCATTCAGCCGCACCGGCTTTTCGGTATAGGTCAGGGTGTTCCAGCCATAAAACATGTCCCAGGGCCGGGCCGCTAGATTGTCCACGATCGCCGCGATTCGCTGGCCAAAATCCGGCATTAGATCGGCGTCATCCTCCAGCACCAGAAAGGTCTCGCACCCAGTATCCAGCGCGTCCTCTAATACCGCCAGATGACTTTGGTAACACCCCCGCGTGCCGATAGTCGGAAACGCGCCCTTGCTGCCCGGTCGACTGGCCGGAAACAGGATCACATCAGGATCATCAAACGACAGGCCGATTTTCGCCAGCTGTGCCGCCATCTCATCCCGCCGATCAGGGCGGGATCTGAGGTTGATCACATAGATCCTGTCAAAAAGCGCCAGCAAAACCCTGCCACTGTCGCGCGCGCGATCCGCCATTGACGCATCATCCTGCCAAATATGCCCTACTTTGCCCAACAATACCCCCGCCGCACCGGCAAAAATAGGTAAAATTTGATGGTCACGGCACAAATTGGCCAGTGCGCGCGCATCAATAATCTTTCCTTATTGAAACGGGTTTGGCATACCCGCCCCATGCTTGACGAAACCGACGAAATCCACCCGCTGTTTGCCGGCGCGCCGACGACCACGCAGTTCAAAAAACTGCGCAAACGGATCGTGCGCCAGACCCGCGAAGCGATCGAGGCCTACGGCATGATCGAACGCGGTGCCAAATGGCTGGTCTGCCTGTCGGGCGGCAAAGACAGCTATACCCTGCTGGCCGTCCTGCATGAGCTGCAATGGCGCGGTCTCTTGCCGGTAGAGCTGTTGGCCTGCAACCTTGATCAGGGTCAGCCCGGCTTTCCCGCCACCGTGTTGCCAGAATTTCTGGCCCACATGGGTGTTCCGAACCGCATCGAATATCAGGACACCTATTCCATCGTCACCGCG
>CAYXXQ010000425.1:0-2855 GCA_964469075.1 uncultured Rhodobacter sp. | reverse complement strand
TAAAGAACATCCACAAATGGTATACAGAGACATTGTGGCAAAAATAATTAAGTCATATAACTTAAAATGTTCAGTGGATGCATTCAATGGTGGAAAAAATAGAAGTATGTATTATTTTGAAATATATTATTATCCACTAAAAGTATTAGAACATTTAAGAAAAGTTAAATTAAATAAGAGAGGAACAACCACGTTAATTTACAGATGAATAAGACTAAGAGTGTAAAGTTCCAACGACTCGGGAAATATAACTGCAGAGTGCTTTCATTAAATGGGGCAATCTTTGGTTTAATAAAAAAGAGTAAAGTTGGCATATACTTTTATTGGGTATTCATTCCTGCAAATGTAAAGACCTTCGGGGACTTATGTTTTACAACAAGAAAAATTAGGGAAATCCACGACAAAGTTGTGGAGTGCCAAAAAAATAATAATGTAGTTATTGACGAACCAAACGAGTATGAATATTATCTTAAAGAAAAAAACGGTGAAATATAAAATGAAATGGTATGAATATAATAATATAGAAAGAAAAAAAGAAGTGTATGATAAACATACTACTGCGGACTTCTGGGACTGGTGGTCTGGTGGGGAACCTGCAGTTATGGAAGTTAGAATTATGAAGGATTATAAAGAAATTAAAAAATTTGCCCAATCAGTTAAATTACCTTTTTCGGCTAGTGGAGTTTATGTTAAGTCCGCTTATGAATTATCTTTTGTTATTAATAAATTTAAAGACACCCACACTATTTGGTTTGGTGCAAATCCTAAAAGACAAATTATAAGTCCTAGAGGATGGAAGACTTTTTCCGGGAAAGATATTGGTATAGATAAAATTAAATATTTGTTTATAGATATTGATAGAGTTACAAAAGAAGGTGCTGCATCGACTAAAGATTTGTTGAGTGCAGATTTTTTGGCTGAAAAGGTATTGGAAGAATTACACAAAAATAAGTTTGCCGAAAAATATTGTAAAATTTGTTCCGCTAACGGATTACAATTATTAATAGAACTTGATGAACCAATAGTAATGCCCCCACTAGTATTAAATGATAAAGGAAAATATGAACCATCGCCTATTTTTGAACAGTACAAAAAGGTAATAAAAAATGGTATAGGTAAAGTGTTATGTAAATTTTCAAAAAAATTCAATGATGAATATAATGTAGAGATTGATTCAACAGGATTTAATATGGGAAGAGTTATGGCCTTACCTGGAAGCTTTAATTTTAAGCATGGTCTAAAAGTTCCTAGAGGACTTATTGAATTACGTGATGGAAAAAATAAAGGTTTTTCCGATTACTTAATGGAGTTATTTAAATCAAAAAAAATTAAAACAAAAGTGCAGGACCAATACAACAATAAATCCGCTGAAGTAATGCTTAAAGAATATAACTTAGATATAACTAAAGCCAAACAAAACATTATAGTTAATTTAATGATGGATTATGAATTTCCAGACGGAGGAATAAATAATACTTTATGGTATGCACTAAAAATATTATTGCACAACCAAGGAATTTGTAGAGACACAGAACACTATAATGAATTGCACAATATATTAAAAATAAAGCACGACAGAGCATTTCCGGATAATGGTTTAGAAACAGAATACTTAAATAATTATGATGGAACTTTCAAGAAGAACCATATTGATATGGTTCCAACCATAGTAAACAAATATCTTAGGTGCCACAAAATAGTTAGGGATTCAGATAAAAAGGAACTATATTTAAAACCAATATTTCCAGTATCCCCTAATGGTAAAAGTAAAGCAAAAATACAAATACCTATAGACCCTAAATTGTTCAAGTATGATAAGACTGAAGCTTATGAATTAACAGAAGACACTAATGACTTTTTGTTTGATGTAAAAAAGTTAGGTAAAGAATTATTGTATAGAGAATTATCAATACAACAAGCATCCACTATAGAAATGATTTTTTCTTCAAACACGGAGAGACAGATTGTTATAAACTTTTTACACAGTTTCAGAAGTAAGTGGGGGGACCACACAACAATTTATATGATGAAATATTATTTAGATGATTTTATCAATTACAAAAGATGGTGAACGAATGAGAACAGCAATATTTATTGATGGGCTAACATTATTTTATATGTTGGATGGTAAAAGAATTAACTTTGTTAATTTCAAGAAGTGGTTATTAGGTGAAGACACTGGAGTATATAATGCTTACTTTAATAACATGAAAGAGGTTGATTCAAAAAACAAGTTTTTTTCTCACATAGAAAAATCTGGTTTTACCCTATACATTAATAAAATAGAGTTTGATTCTAGATTTAACAATAATGAACAAAAAAATATTGATATGAACATAACTATTGAAGCTCTTAAAAGAGTTAATGATTTTGACAAAATAATTATTGTTTCAGGAAAAAGCAATCTGTTACAATTATGTGAATCTTTAACGCTCCAGGGTAAACAAATACTTATTGTCGCCACACAAAAAAATATTAGTAAATCTTACAATAAATATGAAAAAAAGTATTTATCAGAATACTTTGAAACCCCAGAGGTGCTAATACATGAAATGTGATACAGTAATACAAATAGTGATTGTACTAAATATAACATTTCTTATAGCAGCGTCCGGCATGTATGTGGCTGACAACTATAGCAGTAAATATCCAACACACATAACAATAGTCAATAACGTGACATCAGAAAGAGCGACATTAAATGAGTATTTAGAATATTGTAGTGAAAACCTTAATAACTCTAATGACAAAATACGGTGTATGCAACCACTTATAGAAAAGCATTATAAATATATCAGTAGAAATGATAGTGATATTATAACACACGAAGAATTATTTGTTGAAGGTGGAGATTG
>CAYXXQ010000424.1:0-2866 GCA_964469075.1 uncultured Rhodobacter sp. | reverse complement strand
CTTACGCACATCTTCAAAATGCAGCCCGGTGGTCGGTTCATCCAGGATATAAAGCGTGCGCCCGGTGGAGCGTTTGCTAAGTTCCTTGGACAGTTTCACCCGCTGCGCCTCACCCCCTGACAGGGTCGTGGCCTGCTGGCCGACCTTGATATAGCCAAGCCCAACCCGCATCAGGGCGGTCATTTTTTCGCGGATCGTCGGCACGGCCTGAAAGAAGGTTTCGGCGTCTTCAACCGTCATATCCAGGATGTCGGCGATGCTTTTGCCCTTGAATTTCACGTCAAGGGTTTCACGGTTGTAGCGCTGGCCGTGGCAGCTTTCGCAGGTGACATAGACGTCGGGCAGGAAGTGCATTTCGATCTTGATGACGCCGTCGCCTTGGCAGGCCTCGCAACGGCCGCCTTTGACGTTGAAGCTGAAGCGACCGGGCTTGTAGCCGCGGGTTTTCGCCTCGGGCAGGCCTGCGAACCAGTCGCGGATCGGCGTGAACGCGCCCGTATAGGTCGCAGGGTTTGAGCGCGGCGTGCGGCCGATTGCGCGCTGGTCGATGTCGATCACCTTATCCAGATGTTCAAGCCCGCGCACCGCATTGCAAGGCGCCGGGGTCTGGCGCGCGTTGTTCAGCCGCATGCTGGCGGTTTTGAACAGGGTTTCAATCGTCAGCGTGGATTTGCCACCGCCCGATACACCAGTGATGCAGGTGAAGGTGCCAAGGGGGAAATCGGCGGTGATGTTTTTCAGATTGTTGCCGGTTGCGCCTTCGACCCTAAGGATTTTGCCGTTGCCAATGCGACGCTCTGCCGGGATAGCGATTTCGCGGCTGCCGGTCAGGTATTGCCCGGTGATCGAGGCCGGGTCATTGGCGATGTCTTCGGGCGTGCCCTGGCTGACGATCTGCCCGCCATGCACCCCGGCACCGGGGCCGATATCAAGCACGAAATCGGCGGTGCGCACCGCTTCTTCATCATGTTCGACCACGATCACGGTATTGCCCTGATCCCGCAAGTTACGCAGTGTGTCCAGCAGGCGGCCATTGTCGCGTTGATGCAAGCCGATTGAGGGCTCATCAAGCACGTAAAGCACCCCGGTCAGGCCTGATCCGATCTGGCTGGCCAGCCGAATGCGCTGGCTTTCACCGCCCGACAGCGTGCCGGAATTGCGGCTGAGGGTCAGGTAATCCAGCCCGACATTAACCAGAAAGCCCAGCCGTTCGCGAATTTCCTTGAGGATGGCGCGGGCGATTTCGTTCTTCTGATCGGTCAGATGATCGGGAACATCACTGATCCAGTCAAGCGCTTGGCGGATCGACAATTGCACCACTTCCCCGGCATGTTTGCCGGCGATCTTAACGGCCAAAGCCTCGGGCCGCAGGCGGTAGCCGTCGCAGGTGCCGCATTTGCGGTTGTTCTGATACCGCTCAAACTCTTCACGCATCCAGTTGCTGTCGGTCTCGCGGTAGCGGCGTTCCATGTTGGGGATGACGCCCTCAAAACTGCGGGTGACCTCGTAGACCCGGCCACCTTCGTCATAGCGGAATTTGATCTCGTCCTCGCCCGAGCCATAAAGCATCACCTGCTGGGCAAAGGCTGGCAGGTCTTTCCAGGCGGCGTCGCGCGGAAATTCGTAATGCCGCGCCAGGGCTTCGATAGTTTGCAGGAAATAGGGCGATTTGCCTTTGCGCCAGGGGGCCAATGCGCCGTTGTAAAGCGAGATTTCCGCGTCTGGCACGACCAGGCGTTCGTCAAAAAACAGCTCAACCCCCAGGCCGTCGCAATCCGGGCAAGCCCCGAACGGGGCGTTGAAGGAAAACAGCCGCGGTTCGATTTCAGGGATGGTGAAACCGCTGACCGGACAGGCAAAGTTTTCAGAAAATGTGATGCGTTCGGGCTCACCCTCTTCGGGGTTTGGGGCGGTTTCCAGAATGGCGATGCCGTCGGCCAGATTAAGCGCGGTGCGCAGGCTGTCCGCCAGCCGGGTTTCCAGCCCCTGGCGGACGACGATCCGGTCAACCACAACGTCGATATCGTGGCGGAATTTCTTGTCAAGTTTGGGCGCATCCTCCAGTTCATAAAACGCGCCGTCGACCTTGACGCGCTGGAAGCCTTGCTTCTGTAACTCCTGGAACTCCTTGCGGTATTCGCCTTTGCGGTCGCGGATGATTGGGGCCAGAAGGTATGCACGGAGGCCCTGTTGCATCGTCATGATCCGGTCAACCATTTCGCTGACCTGCTGGGCCTCGATCGGCAGGCCGGTGGCGGGGCTGTAGGGCGTGCCGACGCGGGCGAATAAAAGGCGCAGGTAGTCGTAAATCTCGGTCACGGTGCCGACGGTGGAGCGGGGGTTTTTGCTGGTGGTTTTCTGTTCGATCGAGATCGCCGGGCTGAGGCCGCTGATATGATCAAGATCGGGCTTTTGCATCATGTCCAAAAACTGCCGCGCATAGGCGGACAGGCTTTCAACATAGCGGCGCTGGCCCTCGGCATAGATGGTGTCAAAAGCCAGGCTGGATTTGCCAGAGCCGGACAGGCCGGTGATCACGACCAACTGGTCGCGCGGGATGTCCACGTCGATTGATTTCAGATTATGTTCGCGCGCACCGCGAATTTCGATGAACTTCTGTTCGGCCATTTGCCCAGCACCCTTTATATCCCGCCCACCCCGGCAGGTTCTGGCAAGATGGAACAAAACATGATCATTCACAAGTCAAAACAGACGTCAGCGAGTCGTCTGGCAGTAGCCTATCTTAACGGTCGAAGCCAGACCACCATGCGCGATGATCGGGTTGTGAGTTGGGGCGGAGGTGTGGTCTTTTTTGGGGAGGCCTTGTCTTGGAAAGTGGTTGGGTGTCTGTTTGGGTGATGTTTAG
>CAYXXQ010000423.1:0-2878 GCA_964469075.1 uncultured Rhodobacter sp. | reverse complement strand
ATATTCTTCGATGTCTCCATCTGTTACAGGGTCGTAGTCTATTGAATTTTCTTCAATGCTTATTCTTGCACTGCCTAAACTTTCAAAATCCACTTTATGATTTTTACCTACTAATTCTCTTAGCTGTTCTACAGTTCTTCCATCTGCTACTTCTTTGTATTTTTCTGTAGCAATTTCCACATCTGGTTTTTGTCTGAAGCCTGCTCTGATAAAGTATTGGAAATACTGTAATACGTCTTTTAATAAAACTTCAATGTTTTCTAACTCTCTCATAATTATATATATTCTTTTTTCTGTATAACCATTTTGTTCACTATATAGTAGCATATTATCAATTAAAGACATTGCAACATCTGTTGTATATATTCCCTGGTCCTTAGTTTCTAAATTCATAGAAATTCTCATGGTATCGTTAAACCTAATTAAAGTTCTAATATTTTTATATAATTGTTTTATTATAGAATAAACTTCATAAATTGCTGGCACACTTTTTGATTTATATAATAACAAATTTTTCATATCTAATAAATAAAATAATATGGCCATACGTTCATTAAACAAAATAGATGAATGACTCCTTATCTCTTGAAAAGAATTAAATTTGTATGATGCCGCGCCGCCTTCACCCATTTTATGTATTCACCTTCTTACTATTATAAAAAATTCTTTCTGCTTCTAGCCTTTTTGCTATAGCTAATTTTTTGTCTTTTGTTTCTGCTAAATATATTTTTTTACCATTTATTCTAATATTTGCTTCCCATTTTTTAGAATCTTTTCTATATAATACTCCCCTAAAACCTGAAGTATTATTGCTATTAGTTTTACTATTTATTCTATTTAAAGATAAATCCGCAATCCTTAAATTATTTCTTCTATTATCTAGTGGGTTTTTATTTATATGGTCTATAATATCATCATTATAAACGTTTAATAAAAATCTATGTAAATAAATTATTTTTCCATCTATGGTAGTTCTTGGATAATGTTTTTTAGTTGTATGCCATCTATAGTGTTTAACTATATTAACATCAGATAAATCAATTATAGCATGTGTTTTTACAGTTTGATTTCTATTGCATATTACTATATTAGCAAACTTTTTGTATATAATAATTTTGCTAGGTCTAACTATACCCGCCATTTTATACGAACACCACGAATTTTAAAACAAGTCCACCTAAAACTATAGCACCTAAAGCTGATATTGCTAATAGTATTATATTTTGCAGTTGTCCTGAAGCACTACCTTTAGTCCTGATGAATACGGTGTTGACTATTTTCGATTGAATATTTTGTGGAAGTATTGGGCTGACAAAGTTTTTTATCGCCGAAAAATTTATACTTGTTCTTAAAGTATTTATTCCGCTAGTTTCAGATATTCCTCCGGCAATAACATTTTGTTTAAAATTTTTACGTCCTTGTTGTTCTGTAATCATATAAGTTAAGTCATCACACATTTTTGCGGCCTTAACATTTATACTAACTGCATAACTTGAAGTGAAGGGAATTAAAACATTTTTTGTAGTCTTATCAATGTATGTTGAATCAACAACAAACGTCCCGTACTTATCATCTTCAATTAGCCCCGCGTCTGGTTCTGTTACTTTCCATTCACAATATTTATTGTCTTGAAAAAATAAACTTATTGGTCTGCCTTTCATTGATGATTTTAATTCTATGGTTGCATGGGTTTTTTTACTTATGATAATTAACCCGACCATTTGAATAAAAAATACTAGAACAAAAAAAGTTCCTAACCCTATCCATAAATATATGTTTGATAAAAATGCTAACATTATACACCACCTGTACTTTTTAATATTATTGCTGCAATAACTATTATTCCAAATATTGCACCGAACACCAGTACGGCTTGCATTGGATTAACATTAGAACCACTACGAATTTTTTTACTAACTAATTTTTCAATCTTAGATTTTACGTTATGTGGAACATTGTTGACGAACAAAGCCTTCAAAGATGATATCTTAATATATGATGTCATATTTTTGATGGCCTGTTGTTCGTCTGCACTGGCCTCTATTTCCCCTGTTGTTATAGCTAATCTCAAATCTGATATGCTACGTTGATTATTAGTTACTCCCTTGAATGTCATTACTAAGTCTTTAAGATTTGATGTTCTATCTCCATCCATGTCTACATCAAAAGGTATTATAATGTTTTTAGTTTTCTTGTCTACATAAGTTGATGTTGCCACAAAAGGCCCATACTTCTCATCATATATTACTCCGTTAACTGGAGTTATTGGTTTCCATTCGGCAAACTTATTATCTTGAAAGAATACTCCTATAGGAGTTCCTGTCAACCAAGCTTTTAATTCTACTATTAAGTGAGTTTTTGTTATCATTAAAAAATATACTATACCCATAACAAATGTTAATATAAAAAATAGTGCTGTTACGCCCATCCATAAATACGGACTCAATATAATTTCCATCATTTGATTCTACCTCATCTCCGTCCCAATAGACGTTTGAAAAAACCGGACTTTATATCTCCGCCTTGTTCGATTTCATTGATTGCTCTAGATTCGGAAAATTGTGATTGTAAAATAATCCTTTCATTTTTAACACCGCCTTTAATCCCGACAGCTCTATCTAGTTTAACGTCTAAAGCATTTCTCATAATATTAAATTGTGCTTCCTGGGCAAAAGTGTAGTCATCATAAGAATCCATGCTATTCATATTATCTATAACTGCTACATCAAAAGAAACCATTTTCATATTCTTTTTTTCATTATCTAAAAAAGTCAATACGTTATCTTTATTAAATATCCACCAATACTTATTTCTTAAATGTTTTGGAACTTCTGCATCATTAATTTTACCTGATTACTTCACCGGTACAAATCTTACT
>CAYXXQ010000422.1:0-2879 GCA_964469075.1 uncultured Rhodobacter sp. | reverse complement strand
TTACGATTCAAACATCTTGTAAGATTGGGAAATAATAATATCACCAAAGAAAAGGCTTCTATTCTTATCAGTCAAATGTATTCCTCAATGTATGAAAAGGATGTTGAGGTAATGAGAGGGATGTTTCTTGGGAAAATTCCATATAAAGGAATCACTGAAAAATTAATTCGTGAAGCATTTCCAAATCTTTTACCTCAGGTGAAATAATGATAGAGAAATGTGGAAATTGTAAATTCTGGAAAGAATCTTGGGAATTTGGTTTTCCTATACCTAATGAAGGTTTTTGTAATAGATATCCTGTAGAAAATAAAACAAATAGTTCTCAATATTGTGGCGAATTCAAGCCCAAAACGCTTAATGAGGGAAAATAATATATGCCAATTTATACTTTCTCCTGCCAGGAATGTGATGAGATTTGGGAAAACCAATTTCTTATTGAGGACCGAGGAATTCCTCTTGATGAACCTTGTCCTTATTGTAACACAAAGGACAAGATTCAAAGGAATATAACTCCTGTTTCTATTGCTCATACTTTAACTGTTTTATCAGGGAAAAAAATGGATTCTGAAGTGAAAAACCGAATTGATAAAATCAGGAACACTCCTGGAGCTTCTAAAGAAACCACTCAATTACAATTTTAGATTATGATTTATTCTTATCAATGTCCCGATTGTGGGACAATAACAGACAAATTTACATCCAATTATAATTTGAATGCTATTGATTGTCCCGAATGTAAAGCTTCTAGACAATTGATTGTGTCTGCCCCTAAGATTGTTGCTCATTGTTCTTTCCAATTGAAAGGCCCTGGTTGGGAAGCCGATGGATATTCTTCTGTAAAATCAAATACATAACCATAGAAGATGTCTAGGAGCTTGATCACTGAATGATAAATAGTTTTCTATACTAGCATTCATTTGGATTGGAACTCTTCACCTAGACTCACCGAGGTATCAAAATGAGAATAATCACAATTTTAGTTTTTATAACAATTTATTTAATTCCATCAACAGGATATGGAGATTGGATAGAAGACTTTGAAATAAACACCGCCGCCCAAGGAATAGAAGTTGCTGTAAGTGGAGCTCTTGAATTAGGAAGATCTCCATATGAAATTTTAGAACATGGATTATTGAATTTAGATAATAATCCTCAACGTGTATTGAAAGCTTTATATTGTGAAGGAGTTGATGGAGAAGATATCAAAAAAGCATCAAATGAATTAGATATTTCTGATCTAATTCTTGTATCAGCTTTTGAAAAAAGTATAGCTGAATGTGGAGATGCTGTAGCTGATTCACAGGCATATACTCCTATAAAGGTTTCCTTTTCTGGACTTCCTTCAATTTCTTCAAAAACAACCTCTAGATTGTCTTCTCCTTCTACATTTTAGGATATATATATATATATGAAACGTTTCACCTCGGTTGAAGGAATAACCAGAACAAAAGATCCTATTGGAAGAGTTTATAATACTCCAATGGGATCTTTTTATTCAGTCACTACTATATTAGGCAAGACAAAAGATATGTCTGGTCTTGATGAATGGAGAAAAAGAATAGGAAATAAACCTGCTGATAGAATCCTCAAACTTGCTGGTCTTGATGGAACATGTTTTCATGAAATGCTTGAAGCTTCTTTAGATGGGAAAGAATATACAGGAATACAATATCCAATAGGGAAAAGATTATATAGACAAGCTTATCCTATAGCTAAAAAGAATGTTGGTCATATATACGCTCAAGAATTATACATTTTTTCTAAAACATTGAAATTAGCTGGTACTGTTGATCTTGTAGCTGATTGGAATGGGATTCCATCAATTATAGATTTCAAATCTTGTGGATATTTACCGAAAGATGATAGATATATCAAAGACTATTGGATACAAATTTCCCTATATAGACACATGATTGAGGAAATGTATGGACTATCATGTCCTCAATTAGTTTTATTATTCTCAGCAAAGAAAGTTCAAAGAGCTAAAGTTATTACTTGTCACCACAACAAATATGCGAGGGATACAATAGAAAGAGTAAAAGAATGGCGATTATGGTTGACAGAGAATGCGTGATATGTTATAATAGTGTATACCGTAAATGAGAAAAACAATTCTAAAGGGTGGTTATTATGATTGAATATGAAATTAAAATTGAACGAGCTTTTCCATTATATCCTTCTGAGAAAATAAAAATAGATTTCTGCTTTGCTGACAGTATTAGCGAGGCAAAACAGGTGATGAATCATATATATGGTGAAATGATATCTTTTATCTATGTTCGGGAGTTTTGAATGACAAATATAGAATTTGAAGAAATCTTATCCGGTCTTGTTCAAGAATATAAACCCTTTGAATCTAAAAAATTGGTATCTTTTCTTCGGAAAGATGATGCTTTAGATTATGATGGTTGGATAGAGTTCTATAAAATATTGAATGAGTTGGATAATGGTTTGTGTACTTGGTACGAGGCCTTAGATGATTTATTATTTTTATTAGCATAGCGTATAGAAAAGATAAAACACATACTTCAAAATGGAGAACAAAATGGAATATTCAGTAACTAAAAACGGCAAAAAATTATCTACAGACCTTTATTCCTTTGATGAAGAAACTTTAACATTTTATTCAAATGAGGACGATCTTGTTTTAGATTTCCATACTTTGTCTGGAGTTACATTCAATACAGGACCATATTGTGTATTCCATACAGGACCATATTGTGTATTCCATACAGGACCTGAATGTACATTCAATACAGGATATGCTTGTGTATTCACTACAGGATATGCTTGTGTATTCAATACAGGACCATCTTGTGTATTGCATACAGGATATGGTTGTGTATTCACTACAGGATATGATTGTACATTCAATACAC
>CAYXXQ010000421.1:0-2897 GCA_964469075.1 uncultured Rhodobacter sp. | reverse complement strand
TGCCCGGCGTTAAATCGCAAAGCAATCGGGTCGGCAAGGCGGCAAGGTGCCACCCATCGGCAAGGCTTTGCCGATGGGGTTAGGGCATGGTGGCGTGCAGCCGCAATCAGCGGTTGCGGTCGATCCAGCGTGACATCAGACCGGCATCGCGAAAACACTCATCCGGGATGTCCCGCCTTTTGCGCCCGGCGATCCGTTCGGCAAAAGCAACCTGCTTTGAGGTCGCGCCGAGGGATTTGCTGCGGGCGTAAGTGGCTGATTTAAAGGCCGCCTGATGCGCACCGATCCAGTTTGAAAGGGCCTGACGGTCCTTCATATCGTCCGGCGGAATTTCCTGCCGCAGACGCATGCTGATCTTGCGGGCAAAATCAACCTGGGCCGGTGTTGGCACTGGCAGCTGAACTTCTGTTCTATTCATAGCACCCCCCAATGGAAAACTTGCAGAATTGGAACATAAATAGAACATCTGAACCAGTTTGTCCACTGGGCCAGCAATCACAGTTCTGTGCGTTTGGCCTTGCTGCCTTGACGCAGGGGCCTGAAATGCCACTGGCCCGAAGGTGTAAAAACACCCCGGGCCAGTGGATCTGATAAAATGGGTTCAGGCGTCGCTGTTGCCTATTTCGGTGCCATGCGGATGGCACCATCCAGACGGATGGTTTCGCCGTTCAGCATGGTGTTTTCAACGATATGCCGGGCCAGGGCCGCATATTCTGACGGATCCCCCAGTCGCGACGGAAATGGCACCTGGGAGCCGAGCGAGGTTTGCACCTCTTCCGGCAGGCCGGCCAGCATCGGGGTTCTAAACAGGCCTGGCGCGATGGACACAACGCGCACGCCGTCGCGCGACAAATCCCGCGCCATTGGCAGGGTCATGCCAACGACCCCACCCTTTGAGGCAGCGTATGCGATCTGGCCGATCTGCCCGTCATATGCCGCAACGGATGCGGTGTTGATGATGACACCGCGTTCGCCATCCGGGGCGATCGGGTCGGCCTTGACCATCCCCGCAGCCGCGCGCGACGCGCACAGAAACGAGCCGATCAAGTTGATGCGAATCACCTTGTCAAAGACCCCGGCATCATGCGGCTTGCCTTCCTTGTCGACCGTCTTGGCAGCCACCCCGATCCCCGCGCAATTGACCAAAATTCGTTCCTGCCCCTGGGCGGTGCGGGCGGTGGCAAACCCCGCCTCGACACTTTCGGGGTCCGAGACATCGACCTTGACAAAACTGCCGCCAAGTTCTGCTGCGAGGGCCTGGCCTGTCGCCTCGTTCAGATCAAACAGGCAGACCTTGGCGCCGCTGGCAGCCAGGTTGCGGGCGACCGCTTCGCCAAGGCCCGAGGCGCCGCCGGTGATCACGGCCGTGGTTTCTGATGTTACCTGCATTTTTGCTGTCCTTTATTGTCATTCGGGATTTAGTTCGTGGATATGTTCCAGCAGCCGCTGCAATTCGGCGCGCTCTGCCGGGCTAAGACCGCTTAGAACCCGGTCTTCATGTTCGGCGATGCGCCTTAACGCGGTCTTGTAAAGCTTGATGCCGGCATTGGTCGCGCGCAACGCATAAGCGCGGCGATCCCCCGGCACTTTGTCACGGCGGATCAGATCGCGGCCCTCAAGCTCGTCAACAATAACAACGGTGCCCGAGCGCTCGATCCCCAGTGTCCGCGCGATATCGCTTTGGCTGACGTCGGGATTTTCGACCACCAATGACAGCACCGAAAACGTCCGCTGCCGAAGATTCAAAACATCAAGCGTCTGGGTAAAATCCTGAGAAATCCGCATATAGGCCCGCTTCATCCCATAGCCGATCAGCGATAACAGATCGGATTGGGCGATCCCGGGCTTGCCCGGTTTCTCCGCGCCATTTCCATCTGCAGTCCCCATCCCTGCCCCGCGCTTTGCAGCCAAACTTCTATCGTTCGGTCACTAAACAATATTCCCGTATCCGAGGGCGGGGCAAGCCCTATTCCGAGCGGGGTTTTTGCTGTCGGGGGGTTGGGGGTTGTTAAGTAACCGCCCCATTGATACCGCAGCTTATGCGGCTTGACTGTCGGTTACGGCTGCCATGGGCATCCAATTCCAAGGGAGCAATTCATCGAGCCGGTTGATCTTGTGATCATGAATGCGGTCGAGAATGTCGGCGCGGTAGGCCTGCGGATCGAGGCCATTCAGCTTAGCGGTTTCGATGACCGTCATGGCCCGGGCGAGAGTTTCCGCCCCAGTATCAGCCCCCGCAAATAGCCAATTTTTCCGTCCAATTCCAATCGGGCGCAGGGCGCGCTCGGCTGCGTTGTTGTCAATTGCGACACGCCCGTCAGTCAGGAACAAACTGAAGGCCTCCTGTCGGCTCAGGCCATAGCGGAAGGCGCGGGCCAAGTCGTTCTTGCCCGGAATGCGCAGGAGCTGCTGTTCGGACCAAGCAAAGGAGGCCGCAACCTTTGGTAGGCTCATCTTCTGACGCGCCGAATGGCGGACGTCAGCGGGTTGGCCGTTGAGGTTGCGCTCGATATCGTAGAGCTTGCCGATCCGGTCGAGCGCCTCGCGGGCAATCTCGGATTTGGTCGATGCCCAAAAATCGTGGAAGTCGCGCCGCAGGTGTGCCCAGCAAGCTGCTTCGCGCAAACGCGGCACGCCATCGGGTTCAGGCGCGTAAAGCTTGGCATAGCCTTTGTAGCCGTCAGCTTGCAGAATGCCGCGGGCATCTGCCAGATGGGTCAGGACATGCTCTTCCTTCCAGTTCGGCGCAAACCGATAGACGGCACCAGGCGGCGCAGTCCCCGCCCAAGGGCGCTGCTTCTCAGGCATGTAAACATGCCTTGCCAGCCAGTGGATCACGCACATTGAATAGCCCCTAGAATTGTAGACACCTTGCTTGGTAATTTTGGAAGCAAGGA
>CAYXXQ010000420.1:0-2902 GCA_964469075.1 uncultured Rhodobacter sp. | reverse complement strand
GTTAAGTGCCTCGTCTGATTTTGAGACGTTTCTTGTTCTCTTGACCACGCAATTGCAAAATCAGGACCCTCTGAAGCCACTGGAATCCACCGAGTTTGTGGCCCAGCTCGCCAGTTTTTCAGCGGTCGAGCAACAGGTTCGCACCAATGATCTTCTTGGCACGATTCAGGACAGCCTGGGCGGCAGCACCGTCGCGGATCTGGCATCATGGATTGGGCGTGAGGTCGGGGCGTTGCGCCCGGCGGAATTCAACGGCGCGCCAATTCCGGTTTTTATTGACCCGGAAACCGGCGCTGATCGGGCCGAGCTTGTGGTCCGTGACAGCCTTGGGGCTGAGGTTCAACGCCTTTCCGTGCCCCTTCAATCGGATGTTTTGCCCTGGGCGGGCGTCGGTGAAACCGGCGATCCACTGCCGGCGGGCAGCTATAATTTCAGTTTGGAAAGCTTCAGGGGCGGCGAAGTTATAAAAACCGCGAACGCCCCCGTTTATGGCAAGGTTGAGGAGGCGCGTTTGTCGGATGGCCACCCGGTTTTGGTCCTTGCAGACGGAACATTGCTGCCGGTTGACCAAGTGAAATCGGTGCGACAGGCGGATGCGGTTAGCTGACATCGGGTGCAGGACTGGCCCGCAAGAACACTTTCGCAAATCCAGATGCGAATCCTTCAAGCTTGACCCTTTGGGGGTAATCGGTGTTGAACCTTCAAACCCGCCGGGGCCAATCCACAGCCTTAGGCCGGGCAAGATACCGACCGGCAAAGGACAACCGTTTGAACCAGCGCGCCCAAATTGAAGCTGCCATGCAGATGCAGGATTTGATTGCGCCAAATCCGCATTGGCAGGTGTTGCATGGCGGGCGGACCAACCAGGTTTGGCAGGTCGCAGGCAAACGCGGTGATTTGATCTGTAAGCTTTACGGCGACGGGTTGGGAAATCCGCTTTATCCAAATTTGCCCGGGGCGGAATATGAAACCCTGAAAGCGCTGCATCGGTTGGCGATTGCGCCGGAACCCGTGGCATTGCTGAACACGGAGGCCGGTGAATTGCTGGTCTATCGCAAGCTTTCAGGCCGGGTCGGGCAGGCTGACCCGAACGAGGTTGCGCATCTTTTGGCACGGCTGCACGGGCTGCGCCTGGATATCGGGTTGCGACGGTTGCCGTCTGGCACCAAGGCCTTGCGCGCACAGATCAGCGATATCCTGTCAAAATGCCGGGCTGATTTGCCGGGGTTTCACAGCCTGACGGACGCACCTGATGTTCCGCCGCTTGAACGCGCGGCAATTATTCATACCGATGTCGTGCCAAGCAATCTGATCACGGCAGCCGATGGGCTGCGCCTGATCGACTGGCAATGCCCGGCCTATGGCGATCCGTGTGAGGATCTGGCCAGCTTCCTGTCGCCCGCGATGCACATGCTATATGGCAATGGCCCAATGCCTGCGGATGCCGCGCAAGGTTTTCTGGATGCCTATCCAGATCAATCCATCGTCGCGCGATATCAGGCGCTTTCACCGCTGTATCACCTGCGAATCGCGGCCTACTGCCTGTGGAAAGTGGAAAACGGCGATCAGGATTATGCCCCGGCTTTGCAGCTTGAATTATCCGCCGCCAAAGAAGCTTGAGAACACCGCAACCACTGCCATGAACCCGGCCCCAAGCCCAAAATATCCGATCGGCGCCAGCATCGGGTTGCGCGCCGGGGGCTGGGCGGGTTCACTAAGTTTCGCAAGTGCGGCTTCGGCAAGATGTGGCAGGCGCGGGCCAAAACGGGCCAACACCTTGGCAGTTGACCATAGATCACGCGCCATTGCTTTGGGGCCAACATTGTCGAGGATGTATTGTTCCACCACTGGATTTGCGACTTCCCACATGTTCAGCATCGGGTTGAGGGAGCGCGATACGCCCTCGACAACCACCATTGTGCGTTGCAGCAAAATCAGCTCAATCCGGGTTTCCATGCCAAAGCGTTCGGTCACGTCAAACAGATGTGCCAGCAGTCGGGCCATTGAGATTTTGCTGGCATCGGCGCCGAAAATCGGCTCCCCGACGGAGCGAAGGGCCTGGGCAAACTCATCAACATCGCGGTCGGCGGGGACATACCCGGCTTCAAAATGCACCTCGGAAACTTTACGGTAATCTTTCTGGATGAACCCCATCAGGATTTCGGCGTAAATCCGGCGGGTATATTCATCAATCCGGCCCATGATCCCGAAATCAAGCGCGATGAGGTCGCCGTTGGCGGCAACCTTCAGATTGCCCTGATGCATGTCGGCGTGAAAATAGCCGTCGCGCAGGGCGTGGCGCAGAAACATCTGGATAACGGTCTCGCCAAGCTTTTTCAGGTCGTGGCCAGCGGCGGCCAGCGCCTCGACATCGCCCAGCGGAATACCTTCGGCCCATTCAAGCGTCATCACCCGGCGCGAAGACAATTCCCAATTCAAGGCAGGCACCACAAAAGCGACGTCCTGCTGGGTGGTGGCGTGAAACTCCCCTGCAGCGGAGGCTTCCATCCGCAAGTCAAGCTCACCGCGCACAACGCTGTCAAAATGCGCAACCACGCCGGATGGATGCAAGCGGCGAGACGCTGGCGACAGCAGTTCGATCATCGACGCGGCGAAATAAAACGCGTCGACGTCGCGGCGGAAATCACGCTCGATATTTGGCCGCAGGATCTTGATCGCAACGTCCTGGCCGGTGTCACGTACCGTCGCGCGGTGGACTTGGGCGATTGAGGCGGCAGCAACCGGGTCGCTGAAGGCCGAAAACAGCTCATCCACCGGTTTGCCCAGTTCAGCCGCGACACTGCGACGGGCGTCGGCCATTGAAAACGGCGGCAGTTTATCTTGCAGAACCCGCAACTGGTTGGCCAGTTCCGGTCCAACCACATCCGGGCGCGTCGACATG
>CAYXXQ010000419.1:0-2917 GCA_964469075.1 uncultured Rhodobacter sp. | reverse complement strand
CCCTCCCTTGGGGTTTCGTCAAATCAAACGGCGGCGCATCCTCCCTTGCGCCGCCGTTTCTTTTGGGCCAGCCTGAATTCGTTCAATATCGGCGGGTTTCAGCTTAAGCGGCAGCTTAGCGCATCTTGATTTCAGCCGGTTTGTGCTAAACTTGATCCAAGCTGAAAATTGGAGGGCTTTTTCAATGAAACATTTCCTAATTGCCGCGCTATTCGCGGCCTTGGGCGCGACATTTGTTGCCCCGACCTTGGTGCTGGCGCAGGTTCCAACCGTTCACCGGACACCAAACTCGCATCGTGTTGCCGGTAGCGTGATCGAGTCGATCCCGGTTTACACCGCCTCGTCCCCAACCCAGCGGCGAATCTGCGAAGACGTTCAGGTGCCGATTTATGGCCAGGGACAACAGGTGCAGGCTGGTGAAGTCGTCACCGGCATGGTCATCGGCGGCGTTCTGGGCAAGATCGTAACTGGTCAGGATTCAGGCGCGGTTGTTGGCGCGGTTATCGGTGGTGCCACGGCGGCAGGTGCCGGGCAGCAACGGGTCATCGGCTATCGCACCGAACGTCAGTGCCGGATGGAAACGATGTATAATGACCGGATCGACTATTTCCAGACCCGCGTGCGCATGCTGGGCAAGATCTACCGCGTCCGCACATCGCGCGAATACTATAACGGCGAGACCTTCCACATGTGGGTCAAAAACTGATACCTCGTGCAGCCGATCATTAGGCTGCAACTATGAAAACGCCGGATCCGGGGGCTGCCGGGCCCGGCACCTTTTAAAACGGGACGCCTTAGAACGGCACATCGTCTGCGCGGGAAACGAAGCTGGCGACGACTTTCTTTTCGCCAGCTTTTTCAAAGACGATGGACAGTTTGTCGCCCTCGATCCCGGTGACAGCGCCATAGCCGAATTTCTGGTGAAACACCCGATCCCCCAGACCAAAACTTGAAACCGCATCCAGGTCGATGACCATATTGCGCGCCTCCCGCGGCTGGGACATGCCGCGTTGGCCCGAGCGTGACTGCATCCGTTTCCAACCGGGTGAGTTATAGGCACTGGCCTTGGCGACCCGATCCTGCATGTCGCTGCCACCGCTGAACCCGTCTGAGGCTGCGGCCCCGAACCCGCCGCCATAAAGGCCAGGGGGTGTCAGAACCTCAACATGGCCAGAGGGCAACTCGTCGATGAAGCGCGATGGCAATGCCGATTGCCACTGGCCATAGACCCGGCGGTTGGCGGCAAAGGAGATGGTGCAGTATTTTTCCGCGCGGGTGATGCCGACATAGGCGAGGCGACGCTCTTCCTCCAGGCCGCGCAATCCGCTTTCATCCATCGAGCGTTGGCTGGGGAACAAGCCATCCTCCCAGCCCGGCAGGAAAACGGCCGGAAATTCCAGGCCCTTGGCGGCGTGCAAAGTCATGATCGAGACCTTTTCAACCGCGTCTTCCTGCTCGTTCTCCATGATCAGGCTGACATGTTCCAAAAACCCTTGCAGGTTTTCAAACTGTTCCAGCGCCTTCACCAGTTCTTTCAGGTTTTCCAGCCGTCCCGGTGCTTCGGGCGTTTTTTCGTTGCGCCAGTGGTCGGTGTAACCAGATTCCTCCAGAATAATCTCAGCCAGTTCGATATGGCTGCCGTTTTCGCGCGCCTGTTTTGTCCAACGCGCGAACCCGTCCAGCAGGTGCCCAAGCTGGGTGGCCGCCTTGCCGCCCAGCCCGTTATCGGCCATCAGAATACGCGCGCCATCCAGCAGACTGACACCGTTTTCCCGCGCTGTGATCGCGATTTTTTGCTGCGCTTTATCGCCAATGCCGCGCTTGGGCGTGTTGACGATGCGCTCAAACGCCAGGTCGTCGTCGGGGCTGGTGGTGACGCGGAAATAGGCCATCGCGTCGCGGATTTCCATCCGTTCATAAAAGCGCGGGCCACCAATCACACGGTAGGGCAGGCCAATGGTTAAGAACCGGTCTTCAAAGGCGCGCATCTGGTGGCTGGCGCGCACCAATATGGCCATATCATCAAGTGAAACCGGGTCGTTGCCGCGCTGACCGCGTTGCAACGCTTCGATGTCTTCACCGATCCAGCGTGCCTCTTCCTCGCCATCCCAATGGCCGATCAGGCGGACTTTTTCGCCGTCGTTGCGATCAGTCCACAGAGTCTTGCCCAACCGATCTTCGTTGCCGGAAATCACAACGGAAGCAGCCGCCAGAATGTTTTGGGTGGAGCGGTAGTTTTGTTCCAGCCGTACCACCTTGGCACCCGGAAAATCCTTTTCAAACCGCAGGATATTGCCCACCTCGGCCCCGCGCCAGCCATAGATCGACTGATCGTCGTCCCCGACGCAGCAGATGTTTTTGTGTTGCGAGGCGAGCAGCCGCAGCCACAGATACTGCGCCACGTTGGTATCCTGATACTCGTCCACCAAAATGTAGCGAAACCAACGCTGATATTGCGCCAGAATGTCCGGGTGGGTCTGGAAAATCGTGACGACATGCAACAGAAGATCGCCGAAATCCACCGCGTTCAGGGTTTTCAGCCGCTCCTGATAATACTCATAAAGCTCGGTGCCGCGATTGTTGAAGGCCGAGGCCTCGGCCGCCGGCACTTTATCCGGCGTCCAGGCGCGGTTTTTCCAGTTATCGATCAACCCCGCCAGCATCCGTGGGGGCCAGCGTTTTTCGTCGATGCCATCCGCCACGATCAGTTGTTTCAGCAAGCGCACCTGATCGTCGGTGTCCAAAATCGTGAAATTGCTTTTCAGCCCTACAAGTTCGGCATGGCGGCGCAGGATCTTGGCGCAAATCGAATGGAACGTGCCAAGCCAGGGCATGCCTTCAACGGTTTCACCCATCAGGCGACCAACGCGGTTTTTCATCTCACGCGCGGCCTTGTTGGTGAAGGTCACCGCCAGGA
>CAYXXQ010000418.1:0-2982 GCA_964469075.1 uncultured Rhodobacter sp. | reverse complement strand
ATTTTTCTTTTGCAGAATATAATAATATTTTAATTAATGTTTCTGTTCTTGATTCTTCTTTGACTGTTGTTGGTGATGATTGGTCTTGTTCTGTTTCTTCTTTTGATGGTTCTAATTATTCTTCTACTAATTTTTCTGATAATGTTACTGTTGCTGCTCTTGTTGTTTCTCTTAGTTGTGATGATTATGTTGGTGGTGATTTTGTTGTTAATGATACATTAGTTTGTGAAGACAAGGTTCTTCATGTTACTGGTGATTTTATTATTAATTCTATGGTTGAGGATACTTATTTTGGTAATGGTTTTTATAATTTGAAACAAAATGAAAGTTCTTTAAGTGTTTCTAATTTAGATTTGGTTGATGATGAATCAGGATATACTTCTGATTGGGATCAAGATTCTGTTAATCTTTTTAAACTTATGATGAATGATACTATGAACCAAATTCAGATTTATACTGAATTGGGTAGTAATTCTTTTTATTTTGTGGAATTGGATGGTAATGAAAGTACTGGTTGGAATAATGTTTTTGGTGGTGATATGGTTGGCGATTTGCTTGTTGCAAATTTGGATGGCATGGGTTTGGTTGGTTTGTATTGTAACGAAAATAACTCTGCATCTATAACTAATGGTTCTGTGTGTACTGCTGGTGACCAAAATTTTACTATTAATTTTATCAATAGTTCTAACACTTATGAAATTTTGGCTGATGGTGATGGCGTTTGGGGCGATAAAAAAGTTACTTTTGGTTTGAACAATGGTGATTCTAAAGGGTATACTACTTTTACTAATTATGTGATTGATGAATTTCTTGGATTGGTTAATTTTACTGGTGTTAATGTTACTGTGGATAATAATTTTACTGTTAATTCTAATTCGATCTTTAATTTGACTGATTCAAATTTATTTATGAAGAATAATTATACTTTTTTAACTGGAAGTTCTGCGGAAGTTAGTATTATTAATTCTACTGTTTCTGGTATTAATTCTTCTTCGAAGATGCAAGTTAGTTTTAATAGTGATGGTTTGGTGGTTGAGGATAGTACTTTTTCTAACGTAATTTATATTGGTGATGGTTGGTCTGATGAGCGTATTGTAATATCTTCGGATGATAGTTATTTTAGTGATGTTAATTTTTCTACTATGGGTGTTGATTTTAGGGTTAATAATTTTACTTTATTAAATTCTTACATTAATGGTCATGTTTATTTAGAGGATGCTTCATCTGATTCTGTTTTTTCTAATAATGATTTTGGGTCTCCTGTTCAGTTAGTTAAAGGCGCGAATAATAATTTATTTTCAGAAAACAATTTTAATGGAGGTTTTAGTTTAGGTGGTGACTGGGATGGCGCAACTGTTGCTTATAATAATACTTTGGTTAATAATAATATTAGTTTGTCTGGTTCTTATTCTTTAAATGATGAAAATGTTAGTTATTTTAATTATTTGGTTTATAATAATTCTTATGGTTCGATTGATTGGTATTTGAATAATTTTACTTTAACTTCTTTTATTGGTTTGGTTAGTGTTAATCTTAGTGATAATTATATTGAATTTAATAGTTCTAATTATTTTAATCTTGATGCTTCTGCGACTTTGACTTTTTATGGTTTGATTTGGAGTGGTGATGGGTCTGATGTTCAATTATTGAAAGATGGTGTTCGTTGTGATAATACTTCTGAGTGTAATATTACTAGTTATTCTTCTGGTGTTTTAGTGGCTGATGTTTTAGGTTTTAGTAATTATACTGTTGTTGAAGCTCTTGTTATTGATTTTACTGATCCTGTTGTTAATATTACTTCTCCTGTTAATGGTTCTTCTTTTGATTATTTTGTTTCTGGTTTTAATTATTCTATTTCTGATAATGGTGTTTTAGATTCTTGTTGGTATAGTGTTGATAATGGTTCAGTTAATGTTTCTGTTAATTGTTCTAATGATTTTTCTTCTGTTAGTTTTGTTCGTGGTGTTAATTATTTGATGTTGTGGGCTAATGATTCTTCTGGTAATGTTGCTAATGATAGTGTTGTTTTTTCTTTGAATATTTCGGCTCTTTCTTTAGAAAGGGTTTATCCTTTGACTGATATTTCTGTTGTTCAGAATGAATTTTTTAATGTTACTGTTAATGTTTCTTGTTCTGGTGGTGATTGTGGTGCGGTTAATGTAAGTTTTGATCCTATTGATGGTTGTGATCCTGATGCAGAAATTTGTGGTGGTTGCGGCGATTTATTTACTAGTGTTACTGAAACATTTAGTTTTGTTCACCCTATTGGCGGGGCGTGTAGTTATTTTTCTGGTCCTGCCACTATGATCACATATGATGTGGGTAATACGACATATTGTGATTCATATTGTGCTGATAGAGGTTATTCTTGCGGTTCTGGTTCGGATTGTGCAATATATACTTCTGCTTTTGGATCTTTTGTTTGTCCTAGTTTTGAACTTATGGGAAGAGCTGTCACTAGTGATGATTGTACAGGAGCACCAGTTCCAGTTATTTTGGCAGAGATTAATTTTGATAGTGAGTTTTTTGCTGGTCCTCCTAAGGGTTTGATTTCTAATGTTTCTGGCGCTACTCCTTTTTACACTAATGATTCTAACCCTCGTGTTGTTTCTTTGAATGATTCTGATTGGGTGTTGGTTACTGCTTGGGTTAATGCCACAGGTAATGTTTCTTCTAGTTATTCTTTCTTCGAGTATGCTAATGTTTCTTTAGCTCCTTCCATTAGTAATGTTACTTTCGAGTATGAGGTTACTATTGTTGCGGCTCCTGTTCCTCCTGTTTTGTCTTCTGTTTTCCTTAATGCTTCTTCTGTTAATAATTATTCTTCTGATAATTTAACTTGTTTTGTTGGTGTTTCTGATTTGAATGAGGATAATTTGTCTTTTTATGTTTCTTGGTTTAAAAATGGTGTGGTGAATTCTTCTTTAACAACAACTGACTATACTTTTGTTCAATATAATAATACTTTACTTAATGTTTCTG
>CAYXXQ010000417.1:0-2984 GCA_964469075.1 uncultured Rhodobacter sp. | reverse complement strand
TCCGGTTGGAAAACCCCCACTCGTTGTCATACCATCCAAACACCCGCAGCAACCCGCCGACGGAAACCGAGGTTTCGCGCCCCGACAGGATCAGCGACTCCGGTCGCCCGCGCAGGTCGGTTGATACCAAAGGTTCGGTAATCCAACCCAGAATGTTTGACCCCGCTGCCGCCTGTTGCAGCAGCGCGTTGATCCCTTTAACCGTCACCCGGTCACTGGTCTGAACCGTCAGATCAACTGCTGAAACGCTGGCGGTCGGCACCCGGATCGCCCGGCCTTCAATGCGACCTTTAAGGCCCGGCAAAACCTGCCCCAGCAGATGTTGCGCACTGGTGGTGGTCGGCACCATCGACAGCGCCGCCGCCCGGCTGCGGGCAAAATCGCCGCGCGGCTTGTCGATTGTCGGCTGGCTGCCGGTGTAACAATGCACCGTCGTCATATGCCCGCTTTCAACGCCATAAGCATCATCCAGCACCTTCAAAAGAGGTGCCAGCGCGTTGGTGGTACAAGAGGCGTTGGAAACGATCCGTTGATCTTTCAGATCACGCTCATTGGCCCCCAGCACGACCGTCACCTCGGCCATTTCAGACGGCCCGGAAATCAAGACAGCACCCGCCCCGGCCTCAAGCCCGGCATTGGCAGCGCGCTGGTCGTTGACGGCCCCGGTACATTCCAACACCAGATCGACGCTGGATAGATCCAGCGCCCTGAGGCCAGTCTCGCGGTGAAACGGGATGGAGATGCCGTTGACAATCAGGCAATCCGGCCCCTGTTCCACCGCGCCGGGGAACGGGCCGAATATGCTGTCATATTTGAACAGATAGGCGCAGATATCCAAAGCGGCGATATCATTGATCGCCGCGATGGTGAAGTCATCACCGGCCTGCCCGGTCATGACCAGCCGCAGGATCGACCGGCCAATCCGGCCAAAGCCGTTGATCACAAGGTTGATTTTGCGCTCAGCCATTGCGGCAGACCTTGGGGCTTGGCGAGAACATCAGGACACCTCCGACTTGGATCACATCGCCGGGATCATCTTGCCCCTAGCGGCAAGTTGCAACCGCGTTCCACTGAACCTGTCGTCAAAAATCGACGTCCATCGCCACTCCGGCCACAACAGCCAGATCAACCACCGCCGAAGCGACGGCCAGATCCTGCAAGCCAACGCCGGTGCCGTCAAACAGCGTGATCTCATCATCGCGGGTGCGCCCCGGATGGGCGCCGTTGATCACTGCCCCAACCTCGGTAATGTCACTTTGCCCGATCAGCCCGACAGCAATCGCGTGCTGGCATTCGCCGATGCTGATCGCCTGCGCCACCTCGTCGGTGAACAGGCTGCATGATGCCACCAGATCGGCGCTGGCTTCCTGCTTGCCCTTGGTATCGGTGCCCATGCAGGCGATATGGGTGCCGGGGCTGACATGGTCCGCCGTCAGGATCGGCGCGAAAGACGAGGTGATGGTGATGATGACATCGGCCTCTTGCAGCCCGTCCAGGTCCACCGCCTCAAACGGCAGCCCGGCCTCTGCCGCGACCTCTGCGAGGCTGGTCAGCTTTTCAGGATGCAGGTTCCAGCCGATCACCTTGTCAAACTGCCGCTGCTCAAGGGCTGCGCGCAGTTGAAACGTCGCCTGATGCCCGGCCCCGACCATGCCGATCACCCTGGCATCCTTGCGCGCCAGATGGCGGATCGAGACCGACGAGGCCGCCGCCGTCCGCAACGCCGTCAGGTAATTGCCACCCACTATCGCCCGCACCTTGCCGGTGTCAGGGTCAAACAGAAAGACGGTGGATTGGTGGTTGATCTCGCCATGCCTGGCAAGATTGTTCGGCCAATATCCCCCCGCCTTCAGGCCCAGCGCCCGGCCAGGCCGGTCAAACCCGCCCTTGAAGCCGTAAAGCGCGTCTTCATAGCCGATCGCCTCCCGTATGACCGGAAAGTTATAGGCTTCTTTGGCCGCCATCGCGGCAAATACCTTTTCTACCGCCTCAAAAGACGCCTCGCGGGTCAAAAGTGCGGGGATTTCGCGCTCCGGGACAATGATCATGCTAATAGGCCTTGCCACGGGCCGAGACCGGCCAAACCGTTTCAACCTTGCCGTTGCGCACCCCGACATACCAGTCATGGACGTTGCAGGTGGGATCACAATGCCCCGGCACCAGTCGCAGCTTGTCGTTGACCTTCAACACAGCGTCCGGATCGGCAACCACACCATGTTCGTCGGAACATTTTAGATATTCGACATCATCGCGGCCAAAAACCGTCGGCAGACCGCTATCGACCGACTGCGCCTTCAAGCCAGCATCGACAATCGCCTTGTCCGCCTTGGCATGGCTCATCACGCTGGTCAGGATGAACAAGGCGTTTTCCCATTCGCCGGCATCAATCCGCTGGCCGTTTTCATCCAGAATCCGGCCGTAATCCGCATCCATGAACGCGTAAGAGCCGCACTGAAGCTCGTTATAAACGCCGGAATTGCTTTCAAAATAGTACGACCCGGTGCCGCCGCCGCCAACGATGTCACACTCCAGCCCGTTGCTTTTCAGCCCCTGCACTGCATCGGCGACCTGGGCAATGGCGATGTCCAGCTTGGCCTTGCGATCCGTATACAGATCCAGATGCTGCATCGCACCTTGATAGGCCTGGATACCGGCGAATTTCAGCCCCGGGGCTGCGTCAATCAGCTTGGCGATGTTGACGACATCCTGTGTGGTCGAAACACCGCAACGCCCGGCGCCGCAGTCGATTTCAACCAGCGCTTCGATTTCGGTTCCATGTTTCTGCGCCGCTTCCGACAGCGCCCTGACGTTGTCCGGGTCATCGACACAAACCAGCACCCGCGCGCCCAGTTTCGGCATCCTTGCCAGACGGTCGATCTTGGCCGGGTCCGTCACCTGATTGGACACCATCACATCCTTGATGCCGCCACGGGCGAACACCTCGGCCTCGGACACTTTCTGGCAGCAGACACCGCAGGCCGCGC
>CAYXXQ010000416.1:0-3007 GCA_964469075.1 uncultured Rhodobacter sp. | reverse complement strand
TCCGGGATTTTCGCGTGGTTAATCGGGGAAATCCCGACCCTGGCGGGCAAATCGCTGTGGGAACTGAAACATTGGCTCACTGCTGATCAAGCGCTTGTGAGGCCCCTATCGCTTTTGCGCGCCAGAAGTCAGATAGGGAAGACCTAAAACCGGACAGGACGGACTTTCATGGCACAGACACAACCGCAGGCGGGATTTTCGCTGCGCAGGCTTTTGCCGTTGATCGGCATTCTGGCCGTGGCGGTGATCGGTTATTTCACCCTGGGCGATTACCTGAGTTTTGACAGTCTGCGCGACAACCGCGAGGCGTTAATAGACTTCAGGGATCAGAATTACCTGCTGTCGGTGCTTTTGTTCATGGCGATCTATATTGTTATCGTCGCGTTTTCGTTGCCGGGGGCGGCGATTGCCTCGTTGACAGGCGGGTTCATGTTTGCGCTGTTTCCCGGCGCTTTGATCAATATCACCGCCGCCACGATCGGTGCTGCGATCATCTTTCTGGCGGCGCGGTACGGGCTGGGGGCGCAGTTGGCGCGGCGGATGGATGCCTCCGAAGGGTCGATCAAGCAGATCAAGGACGGGCTGCGCGAAAACGAGCTGTCGTTTCTGTTTCTGATGCGGTTGGTGCCGGCGGTGCCGTTCTTTGCGGCCAACCTGATCCCCGCTTTGGTCGGTGTCAGTCTGGGGCGGTTTGTGTTTACCACCTTCTTTGGCATCATCCCCGGCGGCATCGTTTACACCTGGATCGGCGCCGGGCTGGGGGAGGTTTTTGCGCGCGGCGAAACCCCTGATCTTGGCCTGATATTTGAGCCGCATATCCTGGGGCCGATCCTTGGCCTCTGTGCATTGGCGGCCCTGCCGATCCTGTTGAAGTTCTTCAAAAAGAAAGAGGCGTGAGCATGCCTGAGCATATCAAACCCAACCACATCAAGACGGATATTTGCGTGATCGGCGGCGGCTCTGGCGGGTTGTCGGTGGCGGCGGGGGCGGTGCAGATGGGCGCGCGCGTGGTGCTGGTTGAAGGCGGGCTGATGGGCGGTGATTGCCTGAATTATGGCTGCGTGCCATCAAAGGCGCTGATCGCGGCGGGCAAACACGCGCATGCGATGACGACGGGGGGGCCTTTTGGGGTGACGCCGGTTGTGCCATCGGTCGATTTCGCCGCCGCAAAGGCGCATGTCAGCCTGGTGATCGCGGGCATCGCACCGCATGACAGTGTTGCGCGGTTTGAAGGGCTTGGGGTCAAGGTGATCACGGCCTACGGCAAGTTCCTGTCGCCAACCCAGCTTGCGGCGGGCGACAGTATTATTACCGCAAGGCGGTTTGTTATTGCCACCGGATCCTCGCCGTTTGTGCCGCCGATACCGGGGCTGGACACGGTGCCCTATGACACCAACGAAACCCTGTTTACGCAAACCGAACGGCCCGAACATCTGATTGTGATTGGTGGTGGGCCAATTGGCATGGAAATGGCGCAGGCGCATCGGCGGCTGGGCAGTCAGGTGACAGTACTTGAGGGGGCGATTGCGCTGGGCAAGGACGACCAGGAGCTGGCGGCAATTGCGCTTGATCGCATCCGCGCCGAAGGGGTCACGATCGTTGAGGGCGCGATGGCCGCCGAAATCAAGGGCAAGGCAGGCGCGATATCGGTCCACACCAAGGACGGCGCGGTGTTCAAAGGCAGCCATCTGTTGATGGCGGTCGGGCGCAAGGCCAATGTCGATGGGCTTGATCTGGAGGCAGCGGCGGTCGCGGTGCATCGCGGCGGGATTGAGGTTGATCACGGCCTGAAAACCAGCAACCGGCGGATCTATGCGATTGGGGATGTCACGGGCGGGCTGCAATTTACCCATATGGCGAATTATCAGGCCGGGATCATCATTCGGTCGGCCCTGTTTGGCCTGCCCTCCAAAGCGTCGGCCGCCCATATTCCCTGGGCGACCTATACGGACCCCGAAATCGCTCAGGTCGGCCTGACCGAGGCTGCGGCGCGCGCGCAACACGGCAGCGCCCTTGAGGTCGCGCGGTTCAATTTTGCCGAAAACGACCGGGCGCGGACGGAACTGGCGACGACCGGGCTGATCAAGGTGATGGTGGTCAAGGGGCGGCCGGTTGGGGCGTCGATCGTTGGGGCGCAGGCGGGGGAGCTGATCGGGCTGTGGTCGCTTGCGATTGCCAACAAGCTGAAGATGGGGGCGGTGGCGGCGATGGTCACGCCCTATCCGACGATGGCCGAGGTTAACAAACGTGCCGCAGGGGCCTATTTCACTCCACGTTTGTTTGATAACCTCTGGGTCAAGCGGATCGTCAAGCTGGTGCAGCGGTTTTAGTCAGCCGGGTTTTTCACCCCATTTGCAAGCCGGTGCTTGAAGCGGCGCGATGGGGCCAATAGTTTGGGGCCAAAGAAGGATTTCCAGAACGATGTTTCTGAATTCACTTTCCGGGCGGTTCCTGCTGCTGACCATCGTGTTTGTCATGCTGGCAGAGGTGCTGATTTTTGTCCCCTCGGTTGCGCGGTTTCGTGAGGATTATTTACAGGAACGGCTTGAGCGGGGGCAGATCGCCTCGCTTGCGGTGCTGGCTTATGTCGACGAAATGGTCGATCCGGCGTTGGAAAAGGAATTGCTGGAAAACGCCGGGGTGATGAACGTGGTGTTGCAACGCGATGCGGTGCGCGAACTGATGCTGTCGACCCCCATGCCAAGCCCGATTGCCGCGTCATATGATCTGCGAACTGCCACGCCGCTGGCCCTGATCCGCGATGCGCTGCTGCGGCTGGTCAACCCGAATGTTGAGGTGATCCGCGTCATCGGCACACCGGTCAAGCAGGCCGGTCAGCAGATCGAGGTGACGCTGGCCGCCGACGTCATGCGCGAGGCGATGCTGGATTACGGCCAGCGGGTGTTTCTGTTGTCTTTGGTGATCAGCGTCATCACCTCGGCGCTGCTGTTCTTGGCGGTGCGACGGTTTCTGGTCGCGCCGATCAGCCGGGTGGTGCAGCATATCA
>CAYXXQ010000415.1:0-3032 GCA_964469075.1 uncultured Rhodobacter sp. | reverse complement strand
GCACCAGCGCGATTTCCAAAGCGCCGCCCATCGGCGCGTCACGCGGCACGATCAAACGGATGTCGCGCGCGGTGCAAGACATGCTGCGCGACGCGCTGGATGCCTATCTGAAGGGGGATGTTGATCTGGCCTATGACGTGCGCGCGCGCGATGAAGAGGTCGATCAGATGCATAACAGCCTCTTTCGTGAGTTGCTGACGCATATGCTGGAAGACCCGCGCAAAATATCGCCCTGCATGCATCTTTTGTTTGTCGCTAAAAACATCGAACGCATGGGCGATCATATCACCAGCATAACCGAGCAGATTGTCTTTTCTGTCACCGGCCACATGCCCGAGGACGAACGCAGCAAGGGCGACACCACCAGCTATACCGAATTTGCGCCGAACGCAGATTAACCACGAAAAAGGGGGAAGGGGCCAATGGCACGGGTTGATCAGCCGTTTGTTCTGGTGGTCGAAGACGAGATCGCCCAGCAACAAGTGCTTGCCTACAATCTGAAATCCGGCGGCTATGCGGTCAAGACCGCCAGCGACGGCGAAGAAGCCTTGCTGATGATCGACGAAGACCCGCCTGATCTGATCATCCTTGACTGGATGGTGCCCCGTGTCTCAGGGATCGAAGTGTGCCGCCAGCTGAAAGCCCGCGACGACACCCGCGACATTCCGGTGATTATGCTGTCTGCCCGCTCCGAAGAACCCGACCGGGTGCGCGGCCTTGAAACCGGCGCGGATGACTATGTGGTCAAACCCTATTCGGTTTCAGAACTGATGGCGCGGGTCAAAACCAACCTCAGGCGCAGTCGCAAGTCGGCCGCAGGCCAGGTGCTGAGCTTTGGCAATATCCGCCTTGACAGCGAACAGCACCGGGTGTTTGCCGGTGACACCCCGATCAAGCTTGGCCCGACCGAGTTTCGTCTGCTTCAGGTCTTGTTGCAAAAACCGGGCCGGGTGTTCAGCCGCGAAACCTTGCTGAACCGGGTCTGGGGCCATGAGGTCTATGTCGACAGCCGCACAGTGGACGTGCATATCGGCAGGCTTCGAAAGGCGCTAAAGGACGGCGGCGGGGAAGACCCGATCCGAACCGTGCGCGGGGCGGGCTATGCCCTGGGGTAGGGGCATGGTCTAGGGACTTGGGCTAGGGGCATGGCTTTTCGTCTGGCCAGCCAAGGTCAATCCGGCTAGATCAAAAACAGGCCGCGCAAAACACGCCCCATGCCGGAGCCTTGCATGATACCCGATTTCCTGACCCCAAAACCCCTGATTGCCATGCTGTTGGCGCTGGTTTTTGGCGGGGTTGGCGGCCTTGTCGCCTGGCAAATCGGCGCACCGATGCCGTTTCTGTTGGGGGCGTTTGTAACCTCAACAGGCCTGACATTGGCGCAAGTGCGGGTGTTTTCAATCGCGCCGACCATCCCGATGAATGTGCGCAATGTGTTTGTCGCCGTGATCGGGGTGATGATCGGCGGCAGCTTTCAGGCCGAGGTGTTGGCCAGCCTCGGCTCCCTCTGGTTGCCAGCGCTTGGGGTGGTGGTGTTCGTCGCCATCTCCTTTGGTTTGAACTATCTGCTGTTTCGCCATATCGGCGGCTACGGCACCTGCACAGCGTTCTTTTCGGCAATGCCCGGCGGGCTGATTGAAAGCGTCGTGATGGGTGAAAAAGCCGGGGGCGACATGCAGACCATCAGCCTGCAACAATTCGCCAGGATCGCGCTGGTGATCACACTGGTGCCGTTCATCATCCAGCTTTGGACGGGAATGAAAGTCGGCAGTGCCGCCGGGGTTGTCATGCCCGGGGCTGCGCGAGATATCGCGGTTTTGGATATGCTGATCCTGGCACTTTGTGTGCCGCTCGGGATGCTTGGGGGCAGGGCGATCCGACTGCCTGCAAGCATTCTGGTCGGGCCGATGATCCTAAGTGCGCTGGCGCATATCACAGGCCTGACGGCTGCCGGGCCGCCGGGCTGGGCGATCACGCTGTCACAGGTGATCGTCGGTGCCGGGCTCGGGGCGCGGTTTCAGGGATTTGGCGTCGGCAGCATCTTGCGCACATTCGCGCTGTCGCTGGTTTCGGTCAGCATGATGTTCGGGCTTGGGGCAGGCATGGTCTGGGTGTTGTCAGGATTTGTCGATCAGCCGGTCGAGGTTCTGTTCATCAGCTTCGCACCGGGCGGCGTAACTGAAACCGCGCTGATCGCGCTTAGTCTCAATGCAAACCCGGTCTATGTCACAACGCTGCACGTGTTTCGCATTGTAGTCACCGTGGTGGGGACATCATTTGGCTTCCGATTACTGACGGGAAAGGTATGAAAACCGGATATCCAGATAACGGATAATATAGATTATGTTAATTGTATATTCACCTTACTTAACAACGTGTTAAGGTGTGATCGAATATGAACGTATCTACCCTCCCGCAGCATAATACCGTGAATAATGGTATGCACGCTGGCTTTTGGGTGCCAATAATTGCTCCGGAATGCCACTTGATATGTGCTGTGTATCCTCAAGTGACCTGTGGATAGATCTATCTAAAGGAAAACGCCAGTTGTTGCATATAGACAGGTCAATCAGGTCATAAACTAAATTTGCCCTAGCTCAATGTTGGAATTAACCAAGTAGTTACCCCCAGCGATTGCAATTCTTAGCTGTCAGCCCCCTTCAAATCGTCGAGTTTTGCAAATGGTGTGATGTCCTGCGGGTCGATTATCAGCTCAATCACCGCCCCAGTATTGCTTGCCAACGCGCCCTCAAAGGCTGCGGCGAAATCGGCAGTCTTTTCGACCTTCGCAGCATAAAAGCCATAAGCCCGCGCCAGGGCTGTAAAATCGGGGTTTTTAATCCGGGTTGCGCTGATCCTGTCGGGGTAAGCGCGTTCCTGATGAGCACGAATTGTGCCGTACATCCCATTGTTAAGGATCAATATTATCGGCTCCAACCCTTCCTGTGACGCGGTCCCGAGTTCCGCCATTGTCATCTGGAAATCACCGTCGCCAGCAAAGCAAATAACCTGGCGTTTCTGGTCATGTGCCA
>CAYXXQ010000414.1:0-3041 GCA_964469075.1 uncultured Rhodobacter sp. | reverse complement strand
CAATTTCAAAAGCGCCCAGGTTCCGGAACGAAACGATGTCCTGTTCGGGATGAGCTCGCATGTCCTGCGCGCTTACTATGGCTTTCACGCCCGCACCGCCTGGCATGTCGTGACCCAGGAAGTCGAAGTTACCCCTGAAATCGCTCAACTCGCCTATCAGCGTGTGCAGGCTTACGGCGCCGTCGGCAGCGCGCTTTGCGCCAATTCCGTCACCAGCGTTCTGAAAGATCTGCCGGGTTTTGAAACCATGCGGGTTGGATTTTCACCCAAACGGGCAATGCGCCAGTTCGCGACCCTGCCAAATGTTGTCACTGACCGCATTTACGAATACGATTAAACAAGCCTGACCCCAGATCGCTGGGGAATATGCAGGATGAAACCAGGTTTGGAGGGGTTATGTCGCGATTGAAGCTGGGCACAGTTCTGGCAGCGCTGTTGCTATTGGCGGGTTGTGTTGCACAACTTCCCTGGGCCCCTGATGAACGATTGCAGAAGGCGGCCTATCGTCATGGCGGCAAAACCTCGGTCACGTTGATGACCGTCATTGCCAATGACAACAATTCGGCAGGCCACAGCGCGCTGTTGATCAATGCCTCACAGCGGGTGATCTATGATCCGGCTGGCACCTGGTATCACCGGGATGTGCCGGAACGGGCCGATATGCTTTACGGGATCAACCCGAAAATGCTGCAATATTATCTGGATTACCACGCCCGCAAACGCTTTCACGTGATCATGCAAACCAAGGAAGTCTCGCCCGAAGTGGCCGAGCGCCTGTTGCAGCTTGCCATCGCCAATGGTGCCTCGATGAGTTCTATGTGCGCCAACAACACCTCGCATCTGCTAAGCCAGTTGCCCGGTTTTGAGGGCTTTCCGGTCAGCGTCTGGCCGAAAAGTGCGGTTGAAGCTATGGCGCGCGTGCCGGGTGCGAAAACTGAGCGGATTTATCAGGACGACGAGGGTAAAGACCTGAAAACCTGACTTCTGGACAGGATCAGGGCAAAAAGAAACCCCCGGGGCAAGCCTCGGGGGTTCGCGTTTGGCGCTGTTTAAAAAACCGCGCCGGTCCGTTAGTCGAAAACTGCTTATAGACCGCCTTCGCGCTGTGCTTTTTTACGAGCCAGCTTACGAGCACGCCGAACTGCTTCGGCCTTTTCACGGGCTTTCTTGACGGAGGGTTTCTCAAAATGTTGCCGAAGCTTCATTTCGCGGAAAACGCCTTCGCGTTGCAATTTTTTCTTCAGCGCACGAAGCGCTTGATCGACATTATTGTCGCGAACAGATACCTGCATGTGGTGTCACCACCTTTCTAAGTCTAGAGTTTCAAGAAGTGCAGGAAGGCGCCCTATAGCAAGGACAAGTGCCCTTGTCCACCACCGCGCCGGAAATGAGGGACGTTGATGAGCGACCAGCCAAAGAAAACCGAAACCGACCACCTGAACGAGGCCCGTGCGAAACTTCTGGCCGCAGCCCTGGCGCATGTCCCTTTTGACGGCTGGAGCCAGCAAAGCCTGGACGCAGCCCTTGCCGATACCGCGATTGACGCCGATCTTGCACGCCTTGCGCTGCCGCGTGGGGCGCTGGATCTGGCCATTGCCCATCACAAACAGGGTGACGCCGAAATGCTGGACCGCGCTCTGGACGCTGATCTGGACAGCCTGCGCTACAGCGAAAAAGTAACGGTCCTGATTCGACTGCGTCTGGAAATCGCAGCCGACAAAGAAATCGTCCGCCGGGGGGCGACATTCTTTGCCATGCCGGGCCACGCCGCCGAGGGCAGCGCGCTGATCTGGGACACCTGTGATGTGATCTGGAAGTGCCTTGGCGACACCTCAACCGACGTGAACTGGTACAGCAAGCGCGTGATCCTGTCGGCGGTTTATTCGACGACCTTGCTTTTCTGGCTTGGCGATGACAGCCCCGGGCATCAGGCAACGTGGGAGTTTCTGGCCCGCCGGATTGAAAACGTCATGCAGTTCGAGAAAGCCAAAGGCAGTCTGCGGAAAAACCCGCTTGTCAAAGGATTGATGCAAGGGCCAGGGCGATTGCTTGACCGGATCAACGCGCCCGATGGTTCGGGCCGCGCCGATCTGCCCGGCCATATAGCTGAAAAAATCCAAAAAAAGGCGTGATGCGATGACACTCCCCAAAACGATGCAGGCGATCGAGATTTCCAAACCCGGCGGCCCTGATGTGCTGCGCGTCACCAAGCGCGCGGTTCCTGTGGCAGGCCCGGGGCAAATCCTGATCAAGATGGAAGCCGCCGGGGTCAACCGGCCTGACGCCTTGCAAAGGGCAGGGGCCTATGCGCCGCCCCCGACTGCGTCCGATCTGCCGGGGCTGGAGGGGGCAGGCACTGTCGCTGCGATTGGTTCTGGTGTCAGCCGCTGGGTGGTCGGCGACAAGGTTTGTGCGCTGCTGCCAGGGGGCGGATATGCCGAATATTGCACGACCCATCAGGATCACGCGCTGCCAGTGCCAAAGGGCATGGATATAGTGAAGGCGGCGGCGCTGTGCGAAACCTATTTCACCGTCTGGAGCAATGTTTTCATGCGCGGCGGCCTAAAAGGCGGCGAAAGCTTTCTGGTGCATGGCGGGTCATCGGGCATTGGCACAACTGCGATCCAGCTTGCACGGCACTTCGGCGCACGTGTGTTCTCGACCGCCGGGTCGGACGAGAAATGTCAGACCTGCCGCGATCTGGGGGCAGAAATCGCGATCAATTACCGGGATGCGGATTATGTTGAGGCGGTCAAAGCAGCCACGGATGGGCGCGGGGTTGATTTGATCCTTGATATGGTTGGGGGTGACTATATCCCCCGCAATATCAAGGCTTTGGCGCTGGAAGGTCGGTTGGTGATGATCGCTTTTCTGGGCGGACCAAAGGCTGAATTGAACTTTGCGCAAGTGATGGCGCGGCGGTTGACGATTACCGGGTCAACCCTGCGGCCCCAAAGTGATCTGGCGAAAGCCCGCATCGCGAACCAGCTTGAAACGCAGGTCTGGCCGCTGCTTGATGCAGGTATTGTCGCGCCAGTTAT
>CAYXXQ010000413.1:0-3047 GCA_964469075.1 uncultured Rhodobacter sp. | reverse complement strand
TCGATTGGTCGATTGGTCGATTGGTCGATTGGTCGATTGGTCGACTAGACATCTAGTCGACTACTCTACTAGTCGAACCGAAATGACGGCCCCTCTCGCGCCCCACAACCCAAAAAACAGATAAAAATCAACCACGTGGCAGGTCGATGAAATTCCGAACCCAGCTCAGAAACACCGGCCCATCTGCGCCCCCGGCCAATCCGCCCCGTGATTTGGTCGCGGTTTCATCGCCCAGATCTGCGGCATATTCCTCTACCAGATCGGCAATGAAGCTGTCGGTCATTTCCGGATGAAACTGCGTTGTGAACACATGCTGCCCCATGCAGGTCATCGCAATCGGGCAGTCCGGGCTGCCGGCCAGCACCTGCATCCCGTCCGGCACAGCGTCCGCCTGCGCCAGATTGGCCGCATAAAGACGCATCGACCCGCAGGCCGGCTCCATCCAGTCACGATGCTCCGCAACCGTAAACTCCGCCGCGCCAAAAATCCAGAAATCGCGCTTGGATATCTTGCCGCCTAAGGCTGCGATGATGGCTTGGTGGCCAAAGCACAAGCCGATCATCGGCACGCGCGCCGCCGCGATCGTGCGGATATCGTCCAGCATCCGGGCGATCCAGCCTTCATCATCATCGACATAGGCCGGGCTGCCGGTCAGGATCACCGCATCAAAACTGGTCGGGTCGTTCGGAAACGTGCCCTTGGTCACGTCAAACACCGAAAACGCGTAATCCGCCCCGACCGCCCGCAATCCGGCTATGACCTTTTCTGCATCATCCGGCCATCGCGCGGCAAAGGCGCTGTCGTCGGTATTGGTCAAATATATTGCAACTTGCTTCATGTATCCTTCATATCGGCGAAATATATAATTACAACCGATTGAAAATATTTTTATCACTGATACTGTCGCCCAAACGGGGAGGGATTCTATGACTGTCTGGACGCCAACGGATGACGGCTTTGCCGATCTCAGCTCGCATGATGCCTTTGCCAAGGGTGCGCCGCACAACACCTTTGCCCGCCTGCGCCGCGATGATCCGATGGCATGGTGCGACTATGCCCAGGGCCAGGGGTTCTGGTCGATCACGCGGTTCAGCGACATTCTGGAACTGAACAAGCAATACACGCTTCTATCCTCGACCCAGGGCATCAGGATGGAGGATCAGACTGAGGAAGAGGTGATCGCCCGCCGCACCTTTCAAGAAACCGATCCACCGGAACATTCGCGATCCCGGGCGTTGATGGCCAAGGCGTTCTCCAAAAAGACCGTAGCCCAGTTTGAACAGCAAATCCGCGACATCAGCATAACCATCATCGACCGCGCGCTGGAAGAAGGCACGTTCAACGCCACCCGCCAGATCGCGCGCGAATTGCCGATGCGCATTCTCGGTCAGATCATCGGCGTGCCGGAAGAGGACATGTCCTGGCTGGTCGACAAGGGCGATGCCTTGATGGCCAATACCGACCCTGATTTTACCGATCACCCCGTCGATATGGTCGATACCGAGGCTTATCGCCTGATGCCTTTCCGCTCCCCGGCCGGGGCCGAACTATATGATTACGCCCAGAAACTGATGGTCAAGAAAAACGCCGCCGGGGATATCGACGGCGTGCTGCATATGCTGTTACAGCCCAACTCGCTTGGCGAAGTAATGAGCGAGACTGAGTTTCGCAATTTCTTCTGCCTGATGGTGGCCGCCGGCAACGATACCACCCGCTATGCCATTGCGGCAGGCCTGCATGCCCTGTGCAATCAGCCGGAATTGCTGCCGCAACTGCAAACCGCGGATGTCTGGGACACGTTGCCGGATGAAATCATCCGCTGGGCCTCGCCCGCCGTTTATTTCCGCCGCACGGCGTTGGCGGATTTCGAATTCCACGGCAAGCAGGTGAAAACCGGCGACAAGGTGCTTTACTGGTGGGTGTCGGGCAACCGTGATGACACGGCTTTTGACGATCCGTTTCGGGTTGATTTCAAACGCACCCCCAATCGGCATGTCGGGTTCGGGCAGGGCGGTCCGCATACCTGCCTTGGCATGTGGTTGGCGCGGTTGGAACTGAAAGTGATGTTTCAGGAAATCGCCAAGCGGGTCAAATCCATCGAACAGACTGGACCGCATGCCTTTGTCAGGTCTAACTTCGTTGGCGGGATCAAGGAACTGCCGGTTGAAATAAAACCGCGCTGACAAAAACGAAAAACAGGGAAAACACGATGTCACAATCAGAACGCCTCCGGGTGCTTTTCGCCGATCACCTTTCCATTCCACGCGGCAAATACATTCCGGGCCGCAAAGCAGGCGGTGGGGAAACCGCGATCTGTCAGTCTTTGTTTGGGGTGCAGTTTGACAAGGGCTTGTTGCCTGCACCGGGGTCCAAAATGATGCAAGGCCTGCCGGATATGCTGGTCACCTGGGATCCTGCCGAAATCCGCGACAGCTGGGTTGAAAACGAAAAGCTGGTGGTCGCCGACTTGAAAGAGGTCGACGGCACCTCGCATGGCTGCTGCCCGCGCTCGGCGCTGAAAAAGGCCGTGGCGGATTGGGGCGCGTTGGGTCTGACGCCCTATGTCGGCATCGAACTGGAAGCGACCGCCTTTCAATTCAATGAAACCGGCGGGCTGGAACCCTACGACACCCCCGGCGGCTTTGTTTACGGCACCGGGCCGTTCAACGATCCGGTCGGCTTCACTGACGCGATCTGGGAGCGCGCCGAAGAGGCCGGCTTCAATCTGGACATGATCACCACCGAGTATTTCGCCCCGCAGTTTGAGTTCACCCTGACCTTTGACGAGGCGATCAAAGCGGTTGACGATATCTTCCTGTTCAAAGTCCTGGCCCGCGAAGTGGCGTTGGAGCACGGCATTCTGCTGACCTTTCTGCCGCTGCCGATTGAAGATATCGGCGGCATCGGCATGCATATCAATTTTTCCTTCAAGGACAAAGACGGCAAGAACGTCATCGGTGGTGGCACCGAACTGGGCGAAATCGCCGAAGGCGCGATTGCCGGGCTGGTCAAGCATCACCGTTCAATGGCGGCGCTGCTATGCCCGA
>CAYXXQ010000412.1:0-3075 GCA_964469075.1 uncultured Rhodobacter sp. | reverse complement strand
GCGGCCCCTGCGCCGTCTAACACCCAGTTTTTCCTCTGTGTAGATGCGATACAGCGTAACCGCACCATTGGCACCGCCTGCCTGAGCTTGGGGCTTTGCTCTAAGACACGTGTTTAATGACGTCATTAGTAACGTCTCTTAAGCGGGGTTGTGTGATGCGGGGCGAAATTCTTGGGGCGGAGCGGCGACGCTTCTGGCATGATGATGACAAGCTGGAGATCGTCATGTCGGTTGGTGTCGGCGGGGCGAGCGTGACCCAGGTGGCGCAGCGTCATGAGATTAGGCGGCAACAGATTTATGCGTGGCGGCATGACCTGAAGAAGAAAGGGCTTTGGTCGCCTGACGGTGGCGCCCTTTTCTATCCGGTGGATATTGCTGTCACGGCCGGGGCCCCGATGGCGCTACTGCCTGTCCCCGAATTGCCACCACCGACCGCCGTTGAATTGCGTCTGCGGGGTGGTCGCTGTTTGCATTTTGACAGCACGATGGATCCGACCGCGCTGACGTCTTTGATCCGCGCGGTGGAAACGGCATGATGGGTCCGGGCACCGGTGTTCGTGTGTATCTGGCCTGTGGAGTAACGGATATGCGCAAGGGGATCGCGGGGCTGGCGGCATTGACCCAAGATGTTTTACGTCAGAAACCCACCAGTGGCGCAGTGTTTGCCTTCCGGGGGCGCAGGGGCGATAGGATCAAGCTCCTGTTCTGGGATGGTCAGGGCTTTTGCCTCTATTACAAAGTGCTTGAACGGGGCCGGTTTCCTTGGCCCACAGCAACAGAAGGTGCGGCGCGGCTGACCTCCGCGCAACTTGCGATGTTGTGGGAGGGTATGGATTGGCGCAGGCCAGATTGGGGCGCGCCACCAGCTCGCGTCGGGTGAATTATCTGCCTGATTAGTGTTATTTATATGGTGTTTATGCCTAATTTTTAGTATTCAGATGCATGTCCATTGATGCGGAAAACCTCCCTGATGACCCTGTCGTTTTGAAAGCGATGATCGCTGTTTTGCAGGCAGAGAACGCTAAGATATCCGCCACCTTGCGCGTGCATGATCAATTGGTTCAGGCGCTGCGCTTACGGATTGCGAAGTTACAGAAACTGGCTTTTGGCAAATCATCGGAAAAGATTGAACGCGAGATCGAGCAACTGGAACTGGCGCTCGAAGACTTGCTGGTTGCGGTGGCTGAAGACGATGATGCGCCCATCGATGAAAGACAGAATGATCCGTCGCCAGAAGAGCCTTCTGCACCCGCTTTGCGCCGCCGCCCGCGTGTGTCTGATGCGACCGTGCGTGAACGGCGGGAGCTTGATCCCGGCACATGCTGCCCCGACTGTGGTGGCGATCTGCGCGTGGTGGGTGAGGATGTCAGCGAACTGCTTGATATGATCGCCGCGCAGATGAAGGTGCTTCAGATCGCCCGCATCAAGAAATCCTGTCGCCGCTGTGAGAAGATGGTGCAGGAGCCCGCACCGAGCCGCCCCATCCCCGGCAGCATGGCGGGGCCAAACCTGCTGGCCCACATTCTGGTCTCGAAGTTCGACGATCACCTTCCTTTATATCGCCAACACGAAATCTTTGCCCGCATGGGTGCGGACATCCCCGAGAGCACGCTTGTCGGCTGGTGTGGTCGCGCCATGAAGACCCTGTCGCCGTTGATCGAACGGATCGAGATGGACATCATGGGCAGCGACCTGTTGCACGCAGACGATACGCCGATCCGGGTGCTGGATCGCTCTTTGCGCGACAAGGGGCTTGGCAAAGGGGTCAGACAAGGCCGGATCTGGGCCTATGTGCGCGACCAACGGCCTTGGGCGGGGGCATCGCCACCCGGTGCTGTCTATCGGTTCGCACCGAACTGGAAGGAAGAACACGTTCTCAGCCATCTGGCCGATGCGCGCGGCATTCTTCAGGCCGACGGTTACAAGGGCTATGCCAAGCTTTATGAGCCTGATCCAGATAGCACGCCGCGTTTGCGCGAGGCGGCCTGCTGGGCCCACTTGCGGCGTGCCTTCCACGACTTCTGGACTTCGACCAAATCACAGATCGCTCGCGAGGCGCTCGACCGGATCGGTAAGCTCTATGATATCGAGCGCGACATCAACGGCCAGCCTGCTGACGTCCGCCATGCAGCGCGGCAAAAGTTGAGCCGCCCGCAAGTCGAAGCTTTCTTTGCATGGTCTGAGCAACAACTCCTGCGCATTCTGGGCAAAAGCGATCTGGCCAAAGCTTTCTGCTATGGCCTCGCGCGGCAGGAAGGCCTCTGCCTGTTCTTGGCCGACGGTCGCGTGGCCATTGACAACAATCCCGCCGAACGCGCCCTGCGCCCGATTGGAATAGGGCGGAAGAATTGGTTATTTGCAGGGGCTGATACAGGCGCGGAGACTCTGGCCCGCGCAATGACTATAATCGAAACCGCCAAGCTGAACGGCCTCGATCCGCTGGCCTACCTCGCTGACATTCTCGACCGCATCCATGATCACAAGATCAACCGGCTGGATGAACTGTTGCCATGGAATTGGGTGCCGATGGCCGCTGCCCATTCACAGGCGGCCTGATGGCGGCCGTCACCCATGTCTGCACAGTCGACTACGTCGCCAAAATGTTGGGCGAGGATGCCGAACTTCTTGAAGCGATCATCTACAATGACGATAATCTGACCTATGGAAACATCGTCAGCGTCTATGTCGGTGCTGACGAAACCGTCACCGCACTGACCGATGACGGGATCGAAGAATTGAGGGACATGATCCGCGACGCCCGTATCACCACCAAGACCTGGCATGAATTCCTTGACGACTTCGTAAACAACGGTGAGCTTGTCGCCCGCATCAAGGCCCAACCACCGCGGTAACAATGGAGCGGTTACGTTGGAACCACAGATCGGAAGTCTTTTTTGTGAGAGCTTTGCAGAGAATTGCAGGAGTGCATTTACTTGCTTTCGACGCAACCAAGCGGAGAACCCAGAGTCCATGAGTTGGACTGCAAAACCAGCCGCCATGTCCTCATCGATCTTTACATAGTGAACCGCCCCGGGTTTACTGGAGGGTTAAACTCTCCAAGGATGGACCCTATGA
>CAYXXQ010000411.1:0-3087 GCA_964469075.1 uncultured Rhodobacter sp. | reverse complement strand
AAGCGCGGGGATTTGCGCGCAGGCTTTAGGAAACAGACATGACCAAGCTTGATATCATCTCGGACCCGATTTGCCCTTGGTGCTATATCGGCAAGGCCAAGCTGGACCGGGCACTTGAAAACCGCCCCGGCCACGTGTTCGAGGTTGAGTGGCACCCCTATATGCTGAACCCCGATATGCCGCCCGAGGGCATGGATCGGCGCGAGTATCTTGAGACGAAATTCGGTGGCAAGGAAGGCGCGGTCGGCGTCTATGCCTCGATCGCCAAAGCGGCTGAAGACGCCGGGGTCGTGGTTAATTTCGAGGGGATCAAGCGCACTCCGTCAACTGTGGACGCGCATCGGCTGATCCATTGGGCCGGGCTGGAAGGGGTGCAAACGGCCGTCGTATCGAAGTTGTTCAAGGCCTATTTCCGCGACGGGCAGGATATTTCCGACCCGCAAGTGCTGACCGAAATCGCCAATTCCTGCGGCATTAACCCTGAAATGATCGGCAAATTGCTGGCCCAGGATGTCGACAAGGACGGTATCCGCCAACGTGCGCGATATGCGGCCGAAAAGGGCGTGCGCGGCGTGCCTTGCTTCATCGTTGATAACCATCATGTTGTTCAGGGCGCGCAGCCGCCCGAGATGTGGGAACGCGTGATTGACGAGATCACGGCCAAAGCCGACGAAGACCTCGCGTGACCAAAACCCGCCTGCCCTTGTTTGAGTTCATCGTGCTGGTGTCGATCATGTTTTCCATGATCGCCTTTGGCACCGACGCGATGCTGCCCGCCTTGCCCGAGATCGCCAATGATCTGGGCCTGTCTGATGTCAATCGCGCCCAACTGGTGCTGACGGTTTTTGTGCTTGGCACCGGCATCGGCCAGTTGTTTACAGGCCCCGTCTCAGACACGCTGGGCCGCAAACCGGTGATCACCGGCGGGCTGCTTTTGTTCATATTTGGCAGTCTGCTGTCTTATTACACAACGACGATGGAAGGCATGTTGCTGGCGCGGTTCTTGCAAGGCCTTGGGGTTTCGGCGCCGCGATCTGTCACAATGGCGATGGTGCGCGATCTTTACGCCGGGCGGATGATGGCCCGGGTGATGTCGTTTTCAATGGTGCTGTTCGTGCTGGTGCCCGCCATTGCGCCCTTGGCGGGACAGGCACTGACGCAGGCCTTTGGCTGGCGCAGCATCTATCTGTCTTTCGTGCTGTTTGCCCTGATCGGCATCCTGTGGCTGAACCTGCGGCAGCCGGAAACCCACGCGCCGGGCCTGCGTCGGGCGATGAAATGGACCACCTATAGCAGCGCCATGCGCGAGGTTATCACCTCACGTCAGGTGATGACCTATATGCTGGTGCTGTCCTTTGGCTATGGCGCGCTTTTTGGCTATCTCAGCTCGGCCCAGCAGGTGTTTGTCGATGTGTTTGGGGTTGGCGATCGCTTCCCGAAATATTTTGCCATCATCGCCCTGATTTCCGGCCTGTCAGGCTTTGTCAACGGTATGCTGGTGATGCGTCTTGGCATGCGATTGCTGGCGCAGGCGGCGTTTGGGGTCAGCCTTCTGACCAATCTTGCAATGCTGGTTTTGTTTGAGTTCAGCGGGCTTTCGCCACAAGCCCTGTTTGCGCCGTTCCTGGTCTGGTCGACCCTGTCATTCATCTTGCCGGGGCTGACATTTGGCAACCTAAACGCCCTGGCGATGGAGCCGATGGGCCATATCGCAGGCATGGCCGCGGCGGTGATCGGCGCGTTGGCCACCCTGATCGGGGTGCTGATCGCGATCCCAATCGGGCTGGCATTCAATGGCAGCATCATCCCGCTTTTAATCGGCTTTTCAATATGTTCCGCGCTGTCCTTCGGGTTGATGCTGACGAATCCCAAAGGCGATCAAACGCCGGATTAGCGCGCCAGCATCCGGCTGCGCAGCATGCCTGCACTGCCGATCTGGATGAAATACGCCAGCATAACCGGCAGGATGAACGTGACCCCATAAGTGTCGATGCTGAACACCGCCAGGATCAGCGCCAGCGTGATATAGCGCGTCGCAACATGCCAATAGACCGCCCGGCCCTCCGGGGTGTTTTGCGTCAGATAGCGCGCGGCGGTGAAGGCGACGGCATAAAACGCTATCGTCGCGACAATCGCCACCCCAAGATCGGCCAGCGATACCGAAAAAATCAATTGCGAGGTTTTCAGGCTGAACAGGTAAAACACGATCCCGAACATCGTCGCCTTGGACACCATCGGTTGGTGCTGTTCAGCCAGTGTGATCACGCCTGGTAACACAGCCCGGGCAACCCGGCTTAGCAGGAAGGGAATGACGATCAGGATCATGAAGGGCGCAAACGGCTTGATCTGACGGCTGGCGGAGATATCAGCAGTCTCGGACAGATCGGGGGCCGGGAAATATGGCGTGGCGAGGTCAAAAAACTCACCAAAGACCAAGGTGATCGGCAGCAGCAGCGCCAGGTTCAGCATGAAGATGATAAAGCCAAGCTTGGGATTGGCGTCGCTGGTCTTGATCCACATCATCACCATGCCACCACCCGGCAGCAAGGCGAGCAACAGCAACGCCCCGGCAATACCGATATCCTGGCTGAAATAGCCGATCAGCAGGGCGGCAGCGACTATCAGCAGATAGTTGATCCACAGATTGCTGGCGATGCTGGGCATCTGCTTGCCGATCAGGTTGATGTCGGCCAGTTGAAACTTGAACAAAGATGGCGTCACCAAGAAAATCCCCGCCACCAGACAGACGGCAGACGAAAACGCCAGCCCGCCGGTCAGCGCGCCAAAGCCAAGGCCCAGCACGATGGCGGAAACGACAAGAAGGATCTGTTGCATGGGAGATGTCCTGAAATATCTGAAGCTCTGGCCTCTGATATATTCAAAACTGCTTAACTATCAAGCCACCGGGCCTGTACGCATTGTCACAGCCCCTCAGCTTTTGGGCCAATTGCCTGATTACCCCGGCGCTTTCGCCTGCGTCGCGAGATCGCGGGCAATGGCATATGCGCCCTTTACCTTGTCGCTGGCCTTGGCCCAGTCGCGCCGGATGATGATCTTGTTGTCCTTCACTTTGGCCATGCCGCGCTG
>CAYXXQ010000410.1:0-3108 GCA_964469075.1 uncultured Rhodobacter sp. | reverse complement strand
ATGTTGTTGTAATACCAGACCAGTTTGACATTGGTTTCATTCGCGTCCGAGCCGCCAAGCCCGAAATAGACTTTCGACATATTGGCGGGCGCGCGATCCAGGATCATCTTGGACAGGGTGATCGACGCCTCGGTCCCGTGGCCGACATAGGAATGGTAATAGGCCAGTTCCTTTGCCTGCGCGGCAATGGCCTCGGCGATTTCCGGGCGGCCATAGCCGACATTGACGCAGTAAAGCCCGGCGAAGGCGTCCAGCAGGCGGGTGCCGTTGCGGTCTTCGATATAGACGCCATCGCCGCCGGTGATCACACGGGTCGGGCTTTCGCCGCGGGCGTGCTGTGCCAGATGGGTCGAGGGGTGGAAGAAGTTCTCGCGGTCCCATTGGTCAAGCTGGTCGTTCTTAAGCATCGGTCTGTCCTTGAATGGCGCTTTACTGGCGTCAGGTGTTGATGGCGGATTTCGCTGTCAGTTGTCGATGATCGTGCCAGCATTGCCAAGGGCAGAATGCACATGGCTTGCGATCGCGGTATCCTGCGCGCCGGTGCCGGTCAGATCGCAAATGGTGATATCCTTTTCGGACATTCGGCCCTTGGCGCTGCCTTCGATGACTTGGCCAAGCTCCGGCGGGGTGCCTTTGGTCCAGAGGCCAGCGGCAAGGGCGGCTTCCAACTCGCCTGAGGTTTCGCATTGGTTGACCCGGTTACAGACGTAAAGATCGGCCTCTGCCAGGGCCTTTGGACCAATCTCTGACTTGCCCGTCTGATCGGCCCCCATCGCCGTGATATGCAGACCGGGATGCAGCCAGTCGGCCATCAGGATCGGCGGCATCACCACCTGCCCGGATGCAAGGGCCGCAAAGGCGCGTTCGATGATGTCGACCATCTTCAGATCCAGGTGGATATGCTGACGCAAAGCGTCCTCGGTCAGGATCTGAATCCGGGGTCTCATCGTGGCGGCTCCTTTCATCAATCCAGCGTGCGGCGGAACCTGAGGAGGGCAATCACGGCAAACAGCACCGCAAACAAGATCAGGGCCGCCATCGGCTGGCTGACCCCGGACACACCGGAGCCTTTCAGCATCACCGCCCGTACCACCCGCAAGAAATGCGTCAGCGGGAAAGTCTCCCCGATATATTGCGCCCAGACCGGCATGCCGCGAAACGGGAACATGAAGCCCGACAGCAGCAGCGATGGTAAGAAGTAAAAGAACGTCAACTGCATCGCCTGCATCTGGGTCTTGGCGACGGTTGAAATGGTGTAGCCAAGCAGCACCAGCGCAAACACGAAGATCAGAATACCGGTCAGAAGCAGCGGCATCGGCCCGACGAAGGGCACCTGAAACAACAGTTTTGCCGCGATCAACACCACCGCCACCTGCACGGCCCCAACCACCAGATAGGGGATGACCTTGCCCAGCATGATCTCGATCGGGCTGGCGGGCATGGCCAGCAGGTTTTCCATCGTGCCGCGCTCCACCTCGCGGGTCAGGGCCATTGAGGTCATCATCACCATCGTCATTTGCAGGATCACGCCCAGAAGGCCTGGGACGATGTTATATTGGGTGATGCCTTCGGGATTGTAACGGCGGTGGACGACGACCTCTAACTGGCTGGCGGCGGCCTCACGCGCCTGCGCCTCGGCCCCCAATTCACGAAGCAGGGCCTGGGATGCGACCGTGCCAAGGGTTGAAATCGCGCCTGAAGCAACAGCTGGATCGGTGGCGTCAGCTTCGATCAGGATTTGCGGGTGATCGCCCTTTGCAACGCGGCGGGCGAAATCTGACGGGATGGTGACAACGAACGAGACGGTGCCATTTTCGATCAGGGCCTCAGCCTCGGCGGCGGTGACGGCGACGTGGTTGAAGCGGTAATAGCCAGTGATTTCCAGGGCCGAGACGATGGCGCGGGTGTACTGATCCTGACTGGTGGTCACAAGGGCTGCGGGCAGTTCTTTGGGGTCGTTGTTGATGGCAAACCCGAACAGCACCAGTTGCATCAAAGGCACCCCCAGCATCATGCCAAAGGTGATGCGATCACGCCGCATCTGGATTGTTTCCTTGGCCAGCAGCGCCAGCAGGCGGGTCAGGGAAAACAGCGTGTTCATGCCATATTGTCCCGGCTGTCGGCCATGAACTGGATGAAGACATCTTCCAGATTGGTTTCGCCGATTTCCTTGTCCAGTGTCAGCCCAACGCAAGCGGCATCAACGGATTTCCCCAGCGCCTGCGCGTCGCGCCCAACGACATGCAGGTTCATCCCGAAGGCGGCGACCTGATCAACGCCCGGCATGCCCTTCAGCAATGCGGCGGCCTTGTGGATGTCGTCGCCCTCCAGAATATAGGTCGTCAGATTGGCGTTATCGACCACCTGTTTGACGGTGCCGCTGGCCAGCAGGCGGCCATAGGAGATGTAGTTGATCTTGTGGCACCGCTCGGCCTCGTCCATGTAATGGGTAGATACCAGCACCGTCATGCCGCCTGCCGCCAGCGCGTGGATTTCATCCCAGAATTCGCGCCGCGCTTTGGGGTCAACGCCTGCGGTCGGTTCATCCAGCAGCAGCAATTTCGGGCGGTGCATGATGCAGGCCGCCAGGGCCATGCGCTGTTTCCAGCCGCCTGACAAACTGCCGGCCAATTGGCGGCGGCGTGAGGTCAGGCCAAGATCGGCCAGGGTGTCGTTGACGAATTGCCGGGCTGGTTTCAACTGATAGAGGCGGGCGACGAAGGCCAGGTTTTCCTCGATCGACAGGTCTTCGTAAAAGGAAAACCGCTGGGTCATATAGCCGACCTCGCGCTTGATTTTCAGTTGATCACGGGCCAGATCGAACCCCAGCACCTGACCCGAACCCGCATCGGGTGTCAGCAGGCCGCACATCATGCGGATCGTGGTGGTCTTGCCAGAGCCGTTCGGCCCCAGAAAGCCCGAGATTTCGCCCCGCGCCACGGACATTGACACATCGTCAACCACGGTCTTGTCGCCATAGCGTTTGACCAGGCCCTGAACCTCGATCACGTTCATTGGCCGGGGTCGTCCGGATCGCCCAGATCGACATGCACGATCTGGCCCGGTTTCAGATCGGTCTGATCATCAGCCAGCCGCGCCTCCACCAGA
>CAYXXQ010000409.1:0-3111 GCA_964469075.1 uncultured Rhodobacter sp. | reverse complement strand
TGATCCAGCGCAATGGCGAGACCTATGAGTTCCTGACAGACGAAGAAAAGGATGTTGAAGCTGAGATCAAGGGCCAGGACATTGATCCATCCGAGTTGAGCAAGGAGCTGGAAACCCTCGCTTTTGATACCGTCCTCAAACACCGCAAGATCAAGCATCTTGGCACGGGCCACGAATACGCATTCAGCCGCAAGCTGGATGATCATCTTCTGGGACGGGAGTATGAGCTGGCGGTGAATATCATCACGCCCTTAAATGATGAGGCCGCAACACCCGAGACCATGCGAATGCGCACCATGACCCGTGAAGAGCTGGCTGTGGTACTGGCCCCTGATGTGCGCTTTATTCGCGATCTGCGGCTTTTTAAGCAAACCGACAAGTATATCCGGCAAGCCCGCTCCGGGAGCGGCCAGCCGGGGAAGGACCGGATCGTTTCTGAAAAGGGCGAGCAGAATGGCCGCCGGGCCAAAGATCTGGAAACGCGTCTGCGCACTCTCATGAGTGAGGCGCGGATGTTTGTGCGGGGTGACGAGCTTGAGATCGGTGGTGAAGATCCCCAGGAGCGCATTCTGAAAGGCTTTCAGATCCTGGTCGATAAAGTTTACGTCAACCTGCCTATGCTGCGCGGTGTGACCTATACTGAAGCCGAGATCGGCAAGGCGGCCACGGCGCGCGGTGGGCTCTTTGGTGGAGATGATGCCGGTGGCATGAGCGAGCCGGAACAAGAAATCCTGAATTACGTCCAAGGCCAGGACCGAATTGGTGTGAATGCTTCCGTAAAGACCGTGGTCGATCGTTTCGGCACCAAACCTTATGGCTGGCCATCCGTGGCGACGCTGTGCATTGCGGCGGGCCTATCGGCAAAGGCTAAGCTGGAGGCACGGGCGGACAGCACGGTGCTTGAAGGTGAGGAATTGGCCAAAGCGTTGCGAAACTCTCATGTCTTGGGCAATGTTCTACTGACGCCGCAGACGGAATACACATCTGCACAATTGCGCAAGGCCAAGGATCTGTACCGCGAGCTGTTTGGCACACCTTCGGGTGGGACGGATGCGCGCAGCCATGGGGCAGAATGGGCTGCGGCGGCTCGCGATCTGGGCCGTGATCTGGACGGTCTCGTCGTATTGCAGGCGCAATATCCGTTCACACAGGCGCTGGTGCCTTTGCGCGACCGGATCACGGCCATGCTGGACAAGCAACCTGGGTGGTACATCACCGAGCCGGTCAAGCAGGAGGATGATCTTCTCAATGGCAAGGAAGACATTCTAGACAAGATCAAGAGCTTCATGGCGGGCAACCAGAAGGTCATTTATGATGAAGCGCGCGGGTTCCTTGCTACGCAAGATGCCAACCTTGCCTATATCGATCCGGCGGCATCGGGTCAGATACGCGGTGTTCTGGATGATCTGGCCTGTTTTAAGGGACCATCGATCCAGGCGCTTAAAGCTGACCTGCTGTCTTTGAAGGAAAAGGTTGACCTGCAGGTGCTGTCGGAACGCAAGGCTGTGCAAACAGCGATTGCTGACGCGCGTGATAAAGTTCTGCAGACGGCAGAGTTCCAGGCTTTGTCGCCAGAAGATCAGGCAAAGATCCAATCACAGTTTGACGCCCATGCCACGGGCCTTGATCAGGTGTCAGGGATTGCGGTTTTGCGTGATCGCGCCAATGGGATCAGCCGGGGGCTGGTGCCGCAGATGTTGGCTGAAATCTCAACCTTGGCGCGTCCGGTGGCACCCGTGGGCAATGATGATGATAACGGGGACGTGGTTGGTAATATCTCGAAACCGCCTAGTCCGGCCCCTGTGGCTTATGTGAACGCCTCCGAGATCAAGAATGGCTACAGCCGGCCCTATATTGCCGATGAAAACGATCTCGACCGCTACCTTGAAGAGCTCAAGAAAACCCTGCTGGTGGAACTCCGCGCAGGCAAGAAAGTGATTGTCTGATGGATACCAATGCACTCAAGAAGTTCGCCCAAGCGGCCCGCAACCTGCTGATTGATCAGGTTACCTCCAAGCTCGATCTGGTTTTGGTCGATGGCAGCGCTGCGTGGCGGGAACACCCGCAGGCGATGAAGGATCTCGATGCGGCAATTGCGCGGGAAGGCAGCCAGCAGGTCATTGAGCAAGTGGCTTATATCTGGTTCAACCGTTTCACTGCGCTGCGGTTTATGGATGCCAATGATTACACCTCGGTCGGGATCGTCTCGCCCGCTGACGGGCAAACCCGCCCTGAAATCTTGTCTGAGGCGATGGCGGGCAACTTTCCTGAGGATGCGCCCGAACGGGTTGTGGCGCTGCTGGATGGTCGTATCCCTTCGTCTGATCCGCAGGCCGAGGCGTACCGGCTGCTGCTGGTCCATGCCTGCAACCAGTGGCATGGCCCCATGCCCTTTCTGTTCGAGCAGATCGACGACTATTCTGAGTTGCTGATGCCCGAGGATCTGCTGTCGCAAACCTCCATCCTCGCGGAGGTGCGCGCCGTTATGACGGATGATGCCTGTCAGGATGTCGAGATCATCGGCTGGCTCTACCAGTTCTACATTTCGGAGAAGAAGGATCAGGTCTTCGCGGGCCTGAAAAAGAACGTCAAGATCACGGCCGAGAATATCCCCGCCGCGACGCAGCTCTTCACCCCGCACTGGATCGTGCGCTACCTAGTGGAGAACTCGCTGGGGCGGCTCTGGCTGCTGAACCGGCCGCAAAGCCGTCTGGCCGAGCGGATGGATTACTACATCGCGCCGGAAGAGCCCGAGACGGACTTCCTGCGCATCACCCGCCCCGAAGACATCCGCATCTGCGATCCTGCCGCAGGCTCGGGGCACATGCTGACCTATGCCTTCGACCTGCTCTACGCCATCTACGAGGAAGAGGGATATGACGCGACCGAGATCCCCGCGCTGATCCTGACGCATAACCTGACCGGGGTAGAGATTGACGACCGCGCGGGCGCGCTGGGGGCCTTTGCGCTGGCGATGAAGGCGGCGGCCAAGCTGGGGCGGCGGCGGTTCCTGCGGATGGAGGCGAAGCCTGACATCTGCGTGTTGCAGAACGTGGCCTTCACCGAGGCCGAGATGCAGGACGTGGCCGCGGTGGTGGGCAAGGATCTGTT
>CAYXXQ010000408.1:0-3114 GCA_964469075.1 uncultured Rhodobacter sp. | reverse complement strand
CCGCTTTTTTCGACGATCTTGCGCACCAGCGAATAGCCGTTGGAATGCACGCCGTTGGAGGCAATCCCCAGCAAAACATCGCCGTCAACCACGCCTTGTGGCAAGGAAACGCCGCGCTCCATCGCGCCCACGGCAAAGCCAGCAAGGTCAAAATCCCCCGCCGCATACATGCCGGGCATTTCAGCGGTTTCGCCGCCGACAAGGGCCGCGCCAGCCTGTTTGCAGCCGTCGCTGATGCCGTCTATGACGCCAGCGGCACTGTCGATATCAAGCTTGCCGGTGGCAAAATAATCCAGGAAAAACAACGGCTCCGCCCCTTGGCAGACCAGATCATTGACGCACATCGCGACCAGATCAACGCCGACCGTCGCCATCACGCCGGTATCAATCGCGATCCGCAGCTTGGTGCCGACACCATCGGTGGCCGCTACCAAAACCGGATCGGCATAGCCCGCGGCCTTCAGGTCAAACAGCGCGCCAAAACCGCCCAACCCGTCCATCACACCGGGACGCGTCGTGGCCTTGGCGGCAGGTTTGATCCGTTCCACCAGCGCATTGCCCGCGTCGATATCGACACCGGCATCGGCATAGCTCAGCCCGTCATTTTTGCCTGTCATCCGGCGTTCCTTGATCTGAATGCAATTGGCGTTGCCATAGACCAAATTCCCGGAATTGGAAAGGTGGCAATCGGCGGCGCTTGACCGTTCGCGCCACCGTCGCTAAGTAGCGGTCAGGCGGGCCTGTAGCTCAGTTGGTTAGAGCAGAGCGCTCATAACGCTTTGGTCGTAGGTTCGAGTCCTACCGGGCCTACCAGTCGCCCTGAAACAGCAAGAATAACAGGCAGGATTTCATGGGTGAGGTTTATTTCGTTCGCCACGGGCAAGCCTCATACGGCACGTCGGATTATGATCGTTTAAGCGATCTGGGGCATGTTCAGGCGGGCTGGCTGGGTCAGCATCTGGCCGAGACGATCGGCGGGTTTGATCGCATTGTCAGTGGTGATTTGCGTCGTCACCGCGAGACTTTGGCGGGCATTATGAAAGCCTTGCCCGACAGCCAAACATCGGAAGATGCGCGGTTCAACGAAATGGCCTACTTCCCGCTGGAACAAGCCTATATCGCGGCAAAGGGCGGTCAAGCGCCGGGGGATCAGCTTGATATGGCCGCGTTTTTTCGCCAGGTTCTGGCCGCCTGGGAGGCCGGTGAAATCCCGGCCCCGCCTGAAGCTTATGACGATTTCAAGACCCGTATCATCAAAGCCCTGACCGAGTTTGCAGCCCCGGGTGAGCGGGTGCTGATCGTCAGTTCCGGCGGACCAATCGGGGTGGCGCTAGCGCATATTCTGGGGCTGGATCTGCATGCGATGACCGATGTCATTTTGCACACGCATAATGCGTCTTATAGCCGGTTTATGGTGCATCCAGAACGGCTTAGCCTGATCCAGTATAACGTAATTTCGCATCTGGAGGCGCCGGATCGGCGCTATGCGCAGACGTTCATCTAGGCGCTACAATCTCGCGAAACATCGGTCTGAACAGCACCCTAACGCGGCAGGCTGAGGGTCACTTTCAGGCCGCCCAAATCCGTGCTGTCGGCCAATTCCAGCGATCCCCCGTGGCTGCTGGCGACATCCTTGGCGATCGCAAGGCCCAGGCCGACCCCGGTGCCGCGATTTTGGTTGCGGGCGTCATCCAGTCGCTCAAACGGGCTGAGGGCTTTGTCGCGCAGTCCGACCGGGATGCCGGGGCCGTTATCTTCGACACTGACGGCAAATTCCTGATCGCTTAGCCGCACCGAAACCCGGCAGCGGCTGCCATAACGCTGGGCGTTGGTGACAAGATTGGTCAGCGCCCGGCGCACAGCATTCGGCCGCAGCGCGATTTTCTGCACTGGCGTCGGAAGCTTTGGCAGATCAAGGCAGATCTCCTGACCGCTGCGGCGCGCGGATTTGACGACATCTTCGACCAGATCCAGCGGATTGACGATTTCGGTGACCTCCAGCGAATCGCCGCGCGAAAACGACAGAAATTCGTCCAGCATCTGCTCCATATCGTCGACATCGCGCATCAGGGCATCGGTTTCAGCGTCATAATCGATCAGCGACAGCCCCAGTTTCAGCCGCGTCAACGGCGTGCGCAGATCGTGGCTGACGCCTGACAGCATCAGGGTGCGCTGCTCGATCTGGCGTTCAAACCGGTCGCGCATATCAATGAAGGCCTGCCCGGCCAGCCGGATTTCATGCGCGCCTGATGCCTTGTAGGGCAGGCGCCGGCCCTTGCCAAACGCCTCAGCTGCGCGGGCCAGCAAGCGGATCGGCCGGATTTGCGAGCGCAGGAAAAGATAGCTGACCAGCGTCATCGCCACGGACACCATGATCATGATGGCAAACAAGCGCTGCGGGTTGGTGGCGTTGACCCGGCTGCGATCAAAAGAAATCAACAAGGGCTGCTTGTTGGTGTCGGTCGTGAACAAGACCCGGGATTTGTCAGACACCAGATCGATCGAGGTGATCTGAGGCACGTTATAACGCAGCACGTTGATGATCATCTTGCCCGCAAGGTCAAAATAGCTGACCTGAAAGCCGCCGGGATCGGGCATTTCGCTAAGTTCGGCGGCATGAAATCCTAGGGGTTCCGACATTTCGGTGATGACCCGCAGGGCCGCGGTCTGATCCGGGGCCGCGTTCACTTTTTGCATGAAATACCGCAGATCAATGCCGACATTTGTTGTCATCTGATGGGTCACGCCATCAAAATGCCGCTGCACGAAGACCACTGTGAAAATCAGCTGGATGGTGACCAGCGGCACGACCAGCGTCAGGGCAACACGGCCATAAAGCCCTTTGGGCAGGATTGACTTGGGCCAGCGGAAGGTCATGTTGGCATTTATCGCGACTTCAAAGCGTCTGGCAAGGAAACAACATGGCCGATGACCCGTTCATCCTGAATTTCACGCCCGAAATTGGCGTCGCCCAGTCGGTTGCTCCGGGTATTCGCCGGATCGTTGCACCCAATGCCTCGCCCATGACTTTTCGCGGCACCAACACCTATTTGCTGGGGGAGGTCGACGTCGCTGTGATTGATCCCGGCCCCGAGGACGCCGTGCATCTTGACG
>CAYXXQ010000407.1:0-3143 GCA_964469075.1 uncultured Rhodobacter sp. | reverse complement strand
CAGGAAAACAATATTTATTATTAGCAATAAAACTAATTATAGGGTTTTTTATAATGATAAATGGTTCCGCAACAATATTTTTTACAATCGCACTGCAACCAATCTGGATGTTTTATTTTTCAATATCAATGATTATTTGTGCGGCATTATTTAGTATGATTGAAAAAGGTGAATAAAATGAGTATAAAAAATAAAAAACTAGAAGCACAAGCACTTAAAGATTCTTTTGACAAAGAATTTTTGGCCAGTACAGAACACAAAATATGTTGCAAACTACAATATAAACAATTAGTTAAAACTCATGGAGCACCAATAAACTTTTTTTCTTGTAAAAAGTGTGGGCTGACAGTAATAACTAGAAAAGTCCCAGTGGTGGAAACAAATGCATCTAACAATTAAAGCACAAACATTTTTTACATACAATATCATTGGATTTATTTGTGTGTTTACTGCATTAATAATGACAATATTTCATTTACTTGAAACAGAAGCGTCAATAGGATTATGGGCTTTAATGATAATATTTTTTTCCATGGCGATAACTGCACTGGCAACAAGTATTTTAATTTACAACAATTATTTTCGTGCATTATATTATGGATAATATTAATGCTAGAAGTAATAACTTTAAATTTAAAAGTATAAAATGATTAACGAAAAACACCACGACCTAACTGCAGGAATAATATTATTTTTGTATATGGACTTTTCAATATTTGTAATATTAACAGCATGGACTAACACTGCACCTAAACTAATAATTATCTCTACAATAGTTGGAGGATTTATTGGGCTGTTTTATATGTTTTGTAAAAATATTACTAAACTTTACGACACGAGGATTACACAATGAAAACACCTAAAGAAACAACTGAAACAATATATTATGGCTTTTTATTTATAGGATTTGTAGGAATAATGGTTTATTTATTTACAGAAATAATATTTACTTTTTGGCTATGCGTTAGTTGCATAATTTTGCCTCTTGTAATGATAATTATTGACGGAATATTTTTTGATGAAGAAAACGAGGGAAACAATGATTAAAAGAAAAACTATAATTAAAAGCTTTGCCTTATTAATAACAAATAATTATTTTTTTATAATCTTTTTTTAATAATTTCTTTTGTCTTAACAGTTTATGTTTTTTAATTCTATTTAATTCTTTGTCTGTTTTACGGTCTCGAAATCCATCTCTATGGTCTTCCCAATCAGTCCATACTTGTTCGTAGCGAACATCGTTTTCTGAATGTGTTAGTTGTATTGTTTTTCTTCCAGAGTTCCGTCTATCTTTTTTTGATTTCATGATTGTTAGTTATTTTATATTATCCACCAGTTAGCTCCATCACTTTGAAGTCTAACCGCGTCATTCAATGTTAATGCTACATTGCTACTGCTTCCATCAATTTCTTCTGTTCCTGAAGTAGCAATATCCACAACTGACGTGTCATCAATACATTTTATTGTGTAAATTCTTCCTGTGATACCTACCGCCGTTGGTAAGGTTGCAGTTACTGTGTTACTTGTTCCATCAAGTAATATTGTGTTATCATTAGCTATTATATAATCTGCAGTTTTTGTAGTTATTGATAAAGCCATAGTTCCTTCAACCTGAAGTGTGGATGCTGGCGTATCAGTTCCTATCCCTACATCACCATCATTATCAATACGCATCCTTTCAGCCTGGGCGTTTTTTCCTGTTAAAAATACTAGAGCGTTAGAACCGTCAGTTCCATCTCGAATACCACCTATTTGTCCGCCATAACCTGGAGAACTCGATGAAGTAAACTCGATATACGAACCATCATCAAGAACGGTATTCATAGGACCAATTCTTAAAGCTCTGTTAAACCCTGCATCTGTTTTAATATAACTAGTACCTATTGAATTTAATTCAGTTGTTGTAACACTTGAAGAATCCACAACCCTTAATGCATTACCAATAATATTATCATCTGCTGTAATATCCCCTGCTGCGGTTATAGTACTAGCCACATCTAGTATTCCTAAAAGAGAAACTGTAGTTGACCCTCTAGAAAGTTTTAAAACATCAACTTGAGTGCCTCCATTGGTTGTTCCTATATATCCTAAATTTCCTGCACCATCATACTTCATATACATTCCGTAAGAATCCCCGCCTCCCTCAAACAAATTAAGGGTTGCACTATCCAGACCATTGCTCGGTCCATTAATATTTAAATACGCAGGGACCGCATAATCGGCTACATTTATAGAACTAACAGTTGAATTAAAATCCACTGGGTCATTAAAAAGTACATCATTCAAAAAAGTTACATCCGCAGTAAAAATTGGGGTCCCATAAATGTTTCCTCCCATGGTTACATCCACGTTATTAAAATCTACAGTCCCTACAAAATTAGTACTTCCGGTTATTGCTCCTTGAAATTCTGTTTCACCTAAATAGGTTGTTTTAGCAGTATCTCTCGCTATACGGAACCCTGGAATGTCTGGGTAAGGAATATTATTTTCTATACCGCCAAACTCTAAATAGTTTCCAGCAGAATTGTACTGTATATACCCGCCTGATGCATAAACTCCCCCGCCTACGATTTGTTCTACAAACTGCATTCTGAAAGCGTTATCTCCACTATTCAAATGGCTTTTAAAAGTTAAAGTAGTATTTTCAGAGAAAGAACCTGCTTCAATAACTTCCCCTGTTCCTAGATTAAGTTTACTTGTTGTTAATTCATTACTTCCTAAATCTACATCTTTTGTGGCCCCGGTATAAGGAATATAGTTGCTGACATCTGAACCATTCAAATCAGTAAAACATGTTCCATTAACACAAAAATTTTCTCCGTAAACTATACCATTAACGACTAATGTATTATTATCGCTAGTGGTTCCATTAGAAAATATATTTAATGAAATATTTTCAAAATTGTAATTTAAAGTTGCATACCCTGAAAGGTTTTCTGTGCCATTATTGTATGTGTCATAAAAAACTAAGTCAGTAAAATTGTTAGAACTGCCTGCATGAATAATTGTTGGTGGTGGAGGCATTGGCATCCATCCAACTAAAAAAATCAAACATACAAATAAAGATATTATTACTATTTTATCGTGCTTGATACTCCCACCACTAAAGTTAGTGGGATTCTTAGCTGATGTCATATTGTCAC
>CAYXXQ010000406.1:0-3145 GCA_964469075.1 uncultured Rhodobacter sp. | reverse complement strand
ATCCGCGAAGGCGGCCGCACCGTCGGCTCGGGCGTTGTGTCCAAGATCATCAAGTAAAGGGGTTGGGCTGTCGGTCGATGGCCCAAAACCTCACACGTAAGCATCGTTAACACGGGTTCGACGTAGGTTGGGCAAAATAGCCCGGCCTACCTATCAACCCCAGCCCGAGAGGCAAAAATGCAAGGTCAAAACATACGTATCCGGCTTAAGGCCTTCGATTATCGCGTTCTGGATGCCAGCACGCAGGAAATCGTAAACACGGCCAAACGGACCGGCGCCACTGTGCGTGGACCGATCCCGTTGCCGCGTAAGATTGAAAAGTTCACGGTTCTGCGTGGTCCCCACGTTAACAAGAAATCCCGTGAGCAGTTTGAAATCCGGACGCATAAGCGTCTGCTCGACATTGTTGATCCGACCCCGCAAACCGTAGACGCGCTGATGAAGCTCGATCTGGCGGCTGGCGTGGATGTCGAGATCAAGCTTTAAGGGGGGCATCAGACAATGCGCTCTGGAGTTATCGCAAAGAAACTGGGCATGACCCGGCTTTTCACCGAAGACGGACGGCAGATCCCTGTCACCGTTCTGCAAATGGAAAACCTGCAAGTCGTTTCCCAGCGCACCGCAGACAAGGACGGTTATTCGGCTGTTCAGCTTGGCTGTGGCATCGCAAAGGCTAAACGCACATCGGCAGCGATGCGCGGCCATTTTGCCGCCGCCAAGGTTGAACCGAAACGGAAAATCGCGGAATTCCGCGTTTCCCCGGATAACCTGATTGAAGTTGGCGAAGAAATCACCGCCAACCATTTCCTTGAAGGTCAAATGGTTGACGTGGCCGGCACATCCATCGGTAAAGGTTTTGCCGGTGCCATGAAACGCCACAACTTTAAGGGCTTGCGGGCCTCACACGGTGTGTCGGTTTCGCACCGTTCGCACGGCTCGACTGGCCAGTGTCAGGAACCTGGCCGCGTGTTCAAGGGTAAGAAAATGGCTGGTCACATGGGTTCCGCCCGCGTCACCACCCAGAACCTTGAAGTCGTGCGCACCGATATTGATCGTGGTCTTATCATGATCAAAGGTGCTGTTCCCGGCTCCAAAGGGGGTTGGGTCACGGTCAAGGACGCCGTCAAGAAGAAAGCCCCTGAGGGCCTTCCGATGCCGGCTGCCCTGCGCTCTGCCATTGTTGCCGCCGCAGCCCAAACCACTGCCGAAGCCCCGGCTGAAGCCCCCGAAGGAGGCGCAGAAGAATGAAGGCTGACGTAATCAAACTGGACGCCAAAAAGGCCGGTTCCGTCGAATTGTCCGACGAAATCTTCGGTCTTGAGCCGCGCGCCGACATCCTGCAACGCGTTGTGCGTTACCAACTGGCCAAACGCCAGGCGGGTACGCACAAGGTGAAAACCCGGTCGGAAACCTCGTATTCCACCAAGAAGATCTATCGCCAGAAAGGCACCGGCGGCGCTCGTCACGGGTCCCGGAATGCGCCGATCTTCCGTAAAGGTGGGGTCTACAAAGGCCCGACTCCGCGTAGCCACGCCCATGACCTGACCAAGAAGTTCCGCAAGCTGGGCCTTCGCCACGCATTGTCGGCAAAAGTCGCCGCCGGTGAACTGGTCATCCTGGAAGATGCCGTGCTGAAAGAAGCCAAGACCAAGACCCTTGCAAAAGCGGTCAAGGATATGGGCTGGAAGCGCGCGCTGATTATTGATGGTGCAGAAGTCGACGCCAATTTCGCCCTGGCCGCCCGCAACATCGCTGATGTTGACGTGCTGCCTTCGGCTGGCGCCAACGTCTATGACATCCTGCGCCGGGACACGCTGGTTCTGACCAAGGCTGGTGTCGAAGCACTGGAGGCTCGTTTAAAATGAGTGTGAAAACAGAACTTTACGATGTGATCCGCAAGCCGATCATCACCGAGAAAGCAACAATGGCCTCCGAGGCCAACGCGGTTGTGTTTGAAGTGGCAATGTCGGCCAACAAGCCGATGATCAAAGAGGCTGTCGAAGGCCTGTTCGGCGTCAAGGTGAAGGCGGTCAACACCACCATCACCAAAGGCAAAGTCAAGATGTTCCGCGGCCGTAAAGGCAAACGCAAGGACGTCAAAAAGGCTTATGTGACGCTGGAAGAAGGCAACACGATTGACGTGAACACCGGGCTGTAAGGGGCGTGTCCCGGACTTGATCCGGGATCGCTTGCCGCTTGGTGAGACGTTGAATTGGAGACCCCGGATCAGGTTCGGGGCGGTTGAGAAAAAGAAAGCCCCGCGCCGGATGGTGGGGGGCTTTTTGTTTGGGAGGTCAGCCAAAGACGGTATCCAATCAACCGCCAGGTTCTATTTAAATTGTACAGGGAGTATGGTAGCCTCTTCGAATATTTACTAATTAGAGGTGGACCAATGACAAGCGCTTTTCGGACAATAGGAGTAACAGGAGTTTTATCCATTTTGCTGCTTCAGTTTACATCTTCTGTGGTGTACGCAGCGGAATGCTCACTTGAACTAAAAAAGCTTTCGTTACCCAAAGCGGTGACCGCAGGCGAGCCTTACACTGTGTCTGTGAGTACGAAAGTTTCAGGGAATCCCAAAATACTGAAGGGGCATTTTTGGTGGAATAAAGAAGGACCATTCAAGTTTGACGTCGTGAGCACGCAATCGCAAATCTCCACGAAGCTCAGGACCGGGAACCCCAATACCTATACTTTGTCGGTTGCTATTCAATATCGTTGCGGATTCTCAACAAAAATGAGCAATGGTGTAGCTGCTAAACTGGTCGTTAAGAAACCATCGGAGTAAAGCAAGCCGATTTTGGTAATGGAAGTGCTTCAATCAACTTCCTTAAGTCATGCTGGCTCGGAATCAAGGCCGCAGGCCGCTTTTCGCACATTGCTAAGCAATGTGCTGTCTCTAGACGTTTGCAGGCAAACGTCTAGAGCCGCGCCATCGCCGGTCCGTCCGGGCGGACTGGCGATTTGGTTTAAGGCTTGTGAAACGCCAACGACCCAGACACTTGGCCAGTATCAATCGCCATACGGACAGCGATCTTCGCCACTCCACGGACCGGCGATGGCGCGGCTTGGTTTACCCCCTGCGACTGGGTAGGTCTTTCACCTGATACCTTGCCCGGAATCAAGGCACACAGTGCCGCCGGGC
>CAYXXQ010000405.1:0-3147 GCA_964469075.1 uncultured Rhodobacter sp. | reverse complement strand
AACCGGTCAAGCTGGCCGATCAGGTTTTCTACTTCAAACGCCTGATCCGCGAAGCAGCCCTGCGCCACAATTGCTATGCCACTTTCATGGCCAAACCGATGCAGGATCAGCCCGGCTCGGCCATGCATATCCACCACTCGGTTCTTGATAGCAAAACCGGCCAGAACATTTTCAGCGCCGAAGATGGCACCGAAACAGCCGAATTTCACCACTTCATCGCAGGCTTGCAAAATCACCTGGCCTCGGCCATCGCGGTGATCGCGCCTTACGTCAATTCCTATCGCCGTTATGTGCCGGATCATTCCGCACCGGTGAACCTGGAATGGGGGCGCGACAACCGCACCACCGGTCTGCGCGTGCCGATCGCACAGCCACCGGCCCGGCGGATCGAAAACCGTCTGGCAGGGATGGATTGCAACCCTTATCTTGGCATTGCCGCCAGCCTGGCTTGCGGATATCTTGGCCTGACCGAACAGAAGCTGCCAAGGGCCGAGGCCTCAGGCAACGCCTATATCGACGATGACGAACTGCCCAAAAGCCTGCGCGAAGCGCTGTTGTTGTTCGAAGAAGCTCCCAAACTGGCCGAGGTGCTAAGCCCCGAATTCTGCACCGTCTATGCAGCGCTGAAATGGTCTGAACAGGACGAGTTTTTCCAGATCATCAGCCCCTGGGAACGCGAACATTTGCTGATGAACGTCTGATTGCAAAGGGCCCGGATCGGGACGCAGATGAAATCAAGCGCATTGTTTAACGTCAGTCTTGACTTGAAAACCGGAACTTCAGAGGCAGCGTCCGGCATTCCAGCCGCCTGATACCGCGCGGGTTTGCGGCCTGATCAGCCCGTCGACCCGGCCACGGTATTGGCCAAGCTCGGCAAGCTGGTTCTGCACGCATTTGATCTAGGGCGAGGCGGTTGCACCGCCCCCGGCAACGCGTAAAACACCGCGAAAACAAATAGATGAACCAATCTGACAATCAAATTCCGCGCCAACCCCCTATGCTGATTTCAGCGAAGGCCTTGCCCTGCTACCGGCTTTCCAGTCACGCAAAGCCGCGCCAAAAGCCTGAAAAAGCGGTCGCGACACCGGGTCTTTGTCAGCGTTCCATTCCGGGTGCCACTGCACCGCAAGGGTAAAGCCCGGCGCGTCCTTGATATAGATCGCCTCGGGTGTTCCGTCGCTGGCATAGCCGTCGATCACAATCCTCGGCCCTGGCTCCTTGATGCCCTGCCCGTGCAGCGAATTGGTCATCACGCTGTCCTTGCCCCAAAGCTTGGCGAACACCCCGCCCGGCGTCAGCTTGACTTCGTGGCGCAGCGCGAATTTCTCCTCGATTGTGCCTTCGGGCGGCATCCGGTGGTTCATCCGCCCCGGAAGATCACGGATTTCCGGATGCAGCGTGCCGCCAAACGCAACGTTAAATTCCTGAAAGCCGCGGCAGATGCCAAGGATCGGCTGGCCACGTTGGGCACAGGCCTGGATCAGCGCCAAAACCAGCTCATCGCGGCAATGATCAAACTCCCCATGCGAGGGGGTTTCCTCTTCGCCGTAATAGCTGGGATGCACGTTTGGCCGACCACCGGTGAAAACAAAACCATCGCAAGTTTCAAGCAGGGTCGTCAGGTCGATCACATGCGGATCGGCAGGCACCATCAGCGGCAGCGCTTCGGCCACCCGCGCAACCGCGTTGACATTGATCATCCCGGTCGCCTGGACCCGGTAATCATCGCCGATCACATGGAAATTTCCGATAATGCCAACAACTGGGCGGGTCATGCGCGCGTCCTGATCAAGCCTGCTTTGGGCGCAGAATACCGCAAGAAGATCAGCCGGTCGAGGGCCAAGAAAAAGCTGCGCCAAACCTGTGACACGACCGGGTTTTGACGCCTAAGCCTCAGCCGTGAACCCTGCCGCTTCGATCCCCGCAATCGCCGCCGCCGCGTCGTTTTCCGAGGTATCGCCCGTGACCCCGACCGCGCCGATGACGTCACCGCGCTTGTCGCGCACCAGCACGCCGCCCGGCACCGGCAACAGCTTGCCGCCATAAACCCCGTTCACAGCATTGAAGAAATAGCCCTGCACCTCGGCCCGGTCCCGCTGGGCCGTGCCCGCGATCCCCAACATCACCGCACCGTACGCCTTGGCCTCAGCAATGGCAAAACGGCCGGGCGACGCGCCATCTTCCCGCTCAAACGCTTTCGGATGGCCGCCCGCATCCAGCACCACCACGGCCAGCTTGTTCAGCGCGTTTTCCTGGCCATAGGCCAGCGCTTTGGAGATGATCGTGCGGGCTTTATTGCGAGTGATTTCAACCACGGATTTCTTCCTTCAGCAAAAGCCTGCGGGCATGCAGGACAGGTTCGGTATAGCCCGAGGGCTGCGCAACACCCTTGAACACAAGGTCGCAGGCGGCCAAAAAGGCCTGCCCATCAAAGCCCGGCGCCATCGGGTGATAGGCCGGATCACCAGCGTTCTGCTGATCAACGACAACCGCCATGCGCTGCATTACCGCCATCACCTGATCGTGGTTAACCACCCCGTGATGCAGCCAATTGGCCATATGCTGGCTGGAAATCCGGCAGGTCGCACGATCTTCCATTAGCGCGACATCGTGAATATCAGGCACTTTTGAGCAGCCAACCCCCTGATCGATCCAGCGCACCACATAGCCCAAAATCCCTTGGGCGTTGTTTTCAAGCTCTGCCGTGATGTCGTCGTCGGACCAGTTTTTACCACTTGAAACCGGGATAGTCAGCAGATCAGACAGCTTGCTGCGCGGGCCTCCGCTGGCGATTTCAGCCTGCCGCGCCAACACGTCAACCCGGTGGTAATGGGTTGCATGCAAAGTGGCAGCCGTCGGGCTGGGCACCCAGGCGCAATTGGCCCCGGCCTGCGGATGGCCAATTTTCTGGGCCAGCATATCGGCCATCATATCAGGTGCGGCCCACATGCCTTTGCCGATCTGTGCATGGCCGCGCAGCCCGCAGGCCAGACCGATATCGACATTGTTATCCTCATAGGCCGCAATCCAAGACGTTGATTTCATGTCCCCTTTTCGGATCATCGGCCCGGCCTGCATGGCGCTATGAATCTCGTCACCGGTGCGATCCAGAAAACCCGTATTGATGAATGCAACCCTGTGCTTTGC
>CAYXXQ010000404.1:0-3148 GCA_964469075.1 uncultured Rhodobacter sp. | reverse complement strand
AGACCACATGTCGAATGATCGGGCTGGAGAGGTCGAAGGTACGATGGCGATCTCCGACATGGTCCAGCGAGTAGTTCTGAACGGCGAAAATCCTGACGTCGTAATCGGAGAAACTGCGAAGATCATCGAAGATGTAATGAAGGGCTAATTGCCCCACGGGCGTCGCAATGAGAAGGCTACTTAGCCCCTCCTGCGGCGCCCTACTTTTCTGAAAGGCTGGTTCCCCGATGGAGATCATTGACTTCCGACTGAGGCCTCCCACCGGAGGCTTTCTCAAGTCCAAGATCTATTCAGTGGCCGAGAACCGCAAACGCTATACCGAAAAACTCGGCTGGCCCTTGGTCGCATCTGCGGATGTGCAATCGATGGACCTTTTGTTCACCGAGATGGATGAGGCGAAGATAACCACAGGGGTGGTTGTGGGACGCACAACGGCTACGCTTGGCGCAATTCCCAACGCCGATGTCGCGCGCGTCGTTGAAGATTATCCTGACAGGTTCGTTGGCATCGGGTCCGCCGATAGCAGTGATCGCAAAACAGCCTTCGTGATGATCGACGAAATTCTTAAACTGGGACTAAAGGCGGTCAATTTGGAACCCGGCGTATCCGCCGTTCCGATGCGCGCGGACGACAGACGGCTCTATCCGATATACGCGAAATGCGAGGATGCGGGGCTTCCGGTTGTCATCATGGCGGGCGGTGGCGCTGGACCTGATCTGTCCTACAACGACCCGGTTGCTATGGACCGGATGCTTGCCGATTTCCCGTCGCTGAAAGTTGTATGTTCTCACGGCGGCTGGCCATGCGTTCAGGAAATTCTTGGCGTCGCCTTCCGGCGCGAGAACCTTTATCTATGTCCTGACATGTATTTGCGCGGCCTACCCGGCACATCTGAATACCTAGCAGCCGCGAATGGATTTCTATCCGAGAGAATTCTGTTTGGAACGGCCTACCCTTTCTGCCCGCTCAAGCCGTATGTCGATTGGTTCTTGGCGCAGGAATTGTCAGAGACATCCTTTCAACGGGTTCTTTCGGGAAACGCGAAAACGCTGTTGTCACTTCCATGATGGCCTTCACTACATCCATTTTCTTGCACTCTGACCCAGTCCAAGCCCCCATAGGAGGCGCGTCATGAGCCGACCAAAACAGTCCATTCTGGAGAGAGAGTATTCCATTCTTGGGATCATGCTGATCGCGCCAACGGTTTTGGTTTTCTGCGCGGTGATCGTCTATCCGCTGGTTTCCGCGATATATCTTTCACTGTTCGACATTTTCACGCCAACGCTGGAAGGCGAATGGGTCGGGCTCGACAACTATAAAACGCTGCTGGGCAAGGGTGAGTTTTGGGATGCCTTGCGGACCAACTTGATCTGGACCGTGGGCACCTTGACGCTTCAGATCCTGTTCGGCGTCGGAATGGCTTTGGTGCTGCACCAAAACATCTGGTTTCGCAGTATCGCACGATCTTTGATCCTGTTTCCGTATTTTGTCTCGACTGTTGTCGCCGTTCTGATTTGGAAGTGGTTGTTCAACGACCTCTACGGCATCATGAATCACCTGCTAATGTCTGCGGGCCTCATCGATTGGCCTATCGACTATTTGGGCACGATGCCGAACGCGATGATTTCTGTCATTCTCGTTGGCGCTTGGAAGTATTTCCCGTTTGTCGTGATCGCGGTTCTTGCCCGGCTCCAGTCGATACCTGACCACCTCTATGAGGCGGCTCGGATTGACGGCGCAGGCCCGGTAAGTCGGTTCTTTGACATCACTTTGCCGCAACTGCGCGAAGTTCTGGTGGTCATCATCATGTTGCGCGCGATCTGGGACTTCAAAGAGTTTGACCTGATCTTCTTGCTGACCGGGGGTGGTCCTGTGACATCGACCCAAACGCTTCCGCTTCTTGTCTACAAGGAGGCGTTCAAGCTGAACCAGATGGGCATGGCCTCGGCTTATGCGGTGCTGATGATGCTCTTCATGCTTGTTTTCATGTTGCTTTATATCCGCAAGACGCGGTCGGAGGATAACTAATGGCCCGCCGCATAGCATTTAACCTGTTCGCTTGGACCATCGTGTTGATCGTTGCCTTCCCGCTGTTTTGGATGGTGGTGACTTCGGTAAAGCCGCAATCAGAGCTGTTTCAGCGCCCGCCTACCTTTCTGCCTCAAGTCTGGACCTTCGAGCATTATTCGAAGTTGTTGTTTGACACGAAGTTCATGATCTACTTCCGCAACTCGGTGATCTTGTCCGTTGCGACAACCGCGATTGTTGTCGTGATCGCAACGATTGGTGCCTACAGCCTCGTGCGCTTCAAATACCGTGGCCGCGAAAGCTTGGCTTTCCTAGTCCTGTTTACCTACCTTCTGCCGTCAGTCGTTTTGATCTTGCCGCTGTATTTGATGATTGTGCAGCTTGGCCTGTCCAACACGATCTTCTCGCTCGTCATCGCCTATACGACATTCGCCCTGCCCTATGCGTTGTGGCTACTGCGATCGTTCATGGCCGGCATCCCGGAGGATTTGGAAAGTGCCGCACTGGTTGACGGAGCCTCGCGTATGGGTGCGTTTCGCGACATCATTCTTCCACAGTTATTGCCGGGCATAATCTCGACGGCACTGTTCACTTTCATTCTGTCTTGGAACGAATATCTCTACGCGCTTGTCTTGGTGAACTCTGACAATGCGCGCCCGCTTACAACCGGCGTGATGAATATGCTGATTTCTTCTTTCAACATTGAATGGTCTCTCTTGATGGCCGCTTCGGTGATGATGAGTGTTCCGCTGATCATCGCATTCGCCTTCCTGCAAAGCTACCTGACCCGCGGATTTGGCGCCGGCGGGGTGAAAGGATAATCATGGCCGATGTTGTCTTAACAAACGTCAACAAACGCTTCGACACGTTTACTGCCGTCGAGGATATGAGCCTGAGCATCGAGCAAGGCGAGTTTGTCTCGCTGCTGGGCCCGTCGGGCTGTGGCAAAACCACGACGTTGCGGATGCTGGCGGGACTGGAGTTCTGCACCTCCGGCGAGATCCAGATCGGCGAGCGCGTGGTCAACGACGTTGCCCCCGGTGAGCGCGACATCGCAATGGTCTTCCAGTCGTATGCACTCTACCCGCATATGACCGTCGAGAATAACATCGCCTATCCG
>CAYXXQ010000403.1:0-3151 GCA_964469075.1 uncultured Rhodobacter sp. | reverse complement strand
AGAGGAAATCCTAGTCTTCAATTCAACCGTTGCACTTGATGTTTGAATCCAAGAACTGTCCAGTCTGGGTAGCAGGCGCGGTAGATCGGCAGATCAAGACTGGTCTCGCTCCCTTCCACAAATAGGATAGGTCGCCGACTTCCCAAGATGAGCGTACTGAGTTCTTCGGAAAACCCTGTGTCTTCTGGAACGGCCTCGACAACCCAATTGGGGGTTGGGGTATAGTCACGGATTACGAATTTTTGAGCATTGCGGGCTGATGCAAATTCCAAGTCGTGTGTGATATATACAAAAGCGCAATCTGGCCGTGCAGCCTCCAATTCGTCCCATAATTTAGACATGATAGATGGATGAACATGAAGTTCAGGCTCATCGACAATAAGAAGTTGATCTTGTGCCGCAACCAGAGCCTGACCGATCATGTAGAAGATCGCCCTTTCACCGTCACTCATCTTGGACGCATCGTATGGGTCGCCGCCATTGGTGGAAATTACAGAGATATCGTCGCCTGTTATTTGAAGTATTCGATGCGGCAGCAGACGTTGCCAAATATCTGCTAACCGATCCATTTTGGTAATCTGGAAAGGTTGTTCAGCACCTTCGGCATTTGGCTTATTTGCATGGTACGCGATGCCAAACGTATTCGTCTGTTCAGCAAAAAGGGCCTGAACCAAGAAATCGTAATCGTTCAACAAATGTGTTGCCGCGTTCTGTCCCCACCGAAAGCCTGCGCGGTTGCTCGGCTTGTGATATTTTTCTTCGCGATTGCCGAAGCGCAGCCCTCACAAAGCCTGGCGCTCAGAGATTTTTACCACCTTGGGATTGAGTGAGAGTGATCTATGCGCTGAAATTCGATGAGCATTGGCTTGGACCGCATCTTCAATATGAACCGCCAGCCTCGTCTTGCCACCTCCATCTGCACCAACGAAAATAACTGAACTTCCTAACGGGATCGTTACAGTTAGATTTTCGGTTGGTGTCGGGATCACAAAACTAAAGTCCAAAACTCATATTCCTTTTACGTTCAAAAAACTCTTCGTTCGATCCAATTTGCGATCATGGACCGAATTCAGCAGCAGTTCCTATGCGGAGACAAACTATTACTCGACGACCCTCAAATGCTGGCCGACTGAAGGGTTTTGCAACTTACCAGCCAAGTCGAAGGCGAGTGTCTCGACCTCTTCCCACGGGATGTTCAGTTCGTCTGCAATGCCCGATTTGGTTAAGCCTTTGCCCCACAATGCGCGTAGGACTTTCTCAAGTATTATCGAGTGTTCGCGTTCGACACCGATTGGTTCACCTTTGCGATAACCTCGTCTGCCAAGCTCTATAATGATCGAGCGATAGTTCCACTCAGTTAGCATACCAAGGTGATGCAACCGCGTTGCCAAGGCCATCGCAGATGTTTTCCAACGCCCTTTGGCCTTGATGATCTGAGACGCCGAATATACATGTCCTATCCGACCTTTGATGTCATCCTCAGGCATCAGGAAAGCCGAAGCGAACTGATCCGCCTGTTTTTCAGCATCTTCTGTTGGTGCCGTGGCTGCATCCACATGGAAGTGAAGTACGAGATGGGCCAGTTCGTGTGCTGAATCAAAGTTCGATCTCTCAGCAGTCTTCTGTTGGTTCAAGAACATGTAGGGGCTGTCTGACGTCAGCGCTTATGGGTCCCAATAGGGTTATTTGCTAAGAGAGTGTTTGTTGCTCATCGTAGCCACCGAGGAGTGGACGATGAGAAAGACAACGAAGAGCCCCGGCGAGAAGATCATCAAAGATATCAAGCGCGCCACGCGCAAGCACTATTCATCCGAAGAGAAGATCAGGATCGTGTTGGATGGGTTGCGCGGTGAGGACAGCATCGCGGAGCTGTGCCGCCGTGAAGGGATATCACAGGGCATTTATTATAAATGGTCTAAGGACTTCATGGAGGCCGATAAGAAGCGGCTGGCTGGGGACACTGCGCGGGCTGCAAACACCGATGAGGTGAAAGAACTGCGCCGCGAGGCAAAGGACCTCAAAGAGGTGGTTGCAGAACAAACGCTCGAACTGCGCCTTCTCAAAAAAAGCATGACAGGCGATGGGGGCGACCACGAATGAGGTATCCTGCATCTGAAAAGCTGGAGATCATCCGCCTGGTCGAAGACAGCCACCTGTCAGCGCGCCTGACACTGGCCAAGCTGGTATCCCTCGCACGACGTTCTATCGCTGGTATGACCGATATCTGCAGCGCGGTGAGGCTGGATTGCAAGATCAATCACCCAAGCCAAAGCACGTTTGGAACCGCGTGCCTGACGAGATAAAGCGCAAGGTTGTCGACTTCGCCTTGCAGGAAACGGAACTGTCACCGCGCGAGTTGGCAGTGACGTTCACTGATCAAGAGCGCTACTTTGTGTCGGAATCCACTGTATATCGCGTGCTGAAGGCGCATGATCTGATCACCAGTCCTGCGTTTATTGTCATAAAGGCAGCCAATGAGTTCAAAGACAAAACGACTGCGATCAATCAGCTTTGGCAGACCGACTTTACCTACATCAAGGTTCTCGGCTGGGGTTGGTTCTATCTCAGCACGGTCCTCGACGATTACAGCCGATGCATCGTCTCCTGGAAGCTCTGTACCAACATGCGGGCCGAGGATGTGACAGACACATTGGATCTGGCTTTGCAGGCGTCTGGCTGCGACCAAGTTCATGTTGTTCACAAGCCACGGCTACTCAGCGACAACGGATCAAGTTACGTCTCAGGCGACTTGGCTGAATGGTTGAAAGACAGGGGCATGAAGCACTCTCGCGGCGCACCATACCATCCTCAAACCCAAGGCAAGATCGAACGCTGGCATCAAACTTTGAAGAACCGCATCCTGCTGGAAAACTACTTCCTGCCGGGTGATCTTGAAGCTCAGATCGAAGCCTTCGTCGATCACTACAACAACCAGCGCTACCACGAGAGCATCAACAACGTCGCACACGCAGACGTCTACTTCGGGCGCGACAAAGCCATTATGAAACAACGCGAAAGGATCAAACGAAAGACACTCGAAGCGCGACGCTTGCATCACCGCCAGCGAGCCGCATAATCAAACAAACCAGATGAGCCAAACCCTCTCTTAGTTTAGGCACCTATTGGCTCCAAAAAACCTGACGACGGACAT
>CAYXXQ010000402.1:0-3157 GCA_964469075.1 uncultured Rhodobacter sp. | reverse complement strand
GCGACACGGTCGAGGTCTATCTTGAGCGCGTTGAAAACGCCCGTGGCGAAGCTGTTGTCAGCCGTGACAAAGCCCGCCGCGAAGAAGCCTGGGATCGTCTGGAAAAAGCCGCCGAAAAAGAAGAGCGCGTCGAAGGCGCAATCTTTGGCCGCGTCAAGGGCGGGTTCACCGTCGATCTTGGCGGCGCTGTGGCGTTCTTGCCCGGCTCCCAGGTTGACGTGCGCCCTGTGCGCGATGCTGGCCCGTTGATGGGTATGGCTCAGCCGTTCCAGATCCTGAAAATGGATCGTCGTCGCGGCAACATCGTTGTATCGCGTCGCGCCATTCTGGAAGAAAGCCGCGCCGAACAGCGGGCTGAAATCGTTGGCAAGCTGAACGAAGGCGACGTTGTTGATGGTGTTGTGAAAAACATCACCGAATACGGCGCGTTTGTTGATCTCGGCGGTGTGGACGGCCTGTTGCACGTCACCGACATGGCCTGGCGCCGCGTCAACCATCCTTCGGAAATCCTGACAATCGGCGAAACCATCAAGGTTCAGATCGTCAAGATCAACAAGGAAACCCATCGCATCAGCCTTGGCATGAAACAGCTTGAGGATGATCCGTGGTCGCTGGTTGAAGGCAAGTATCCGCTGGAAAGCGTGCACACGGGTCGCGTGACCAACATCACCGATTATGGCGCATTTGTTGAGCTGGAGCCGGGCGTTGAAGGCCTGGTTCACGTTTCAGAAATGTCCTGGACCAAGAAAAACGTCCATCCGGGCAAAATCGTTTCCACCTCGCAAGAGGTTGAAGTGATGATCCTGGAAATCGACACCGCGAAACGTCGCGTGTCGCTTGGCCTGAAACAGACCCAAGGCAACCCATGGGAGAACTTTGAAACGACGTTCCCTGTCGGCACCGAGGTCGAAGGCGAAGTCAAGAACATCACCGAGTTTGGTTTGTTCATTGGCCTGGAAGGCGACATCGACGGCATGGTTCACCTGTCCGATCTGGATTGGAACCGTTCCGGTGAAGAAGCGATGGAAGACTACCGCAAGGGCGATATCGTCCGCGCCATCGTCACCGACGTTGACACCGATAAAGAGCGTATCTCGCTGTCGATCAAGGCGCTGGACGGCGATCCGTTTGCCGATGCAACCGCTGGCGTCAAGCGCGGCGCGATTGTCACCGTCACGGTCACCAAGATCGAAGATGGCGGCATTGAGGTCGAATATGACGGTATGAAATCTTTCATCCGCCGCTCTGATCTTAGTCGTGACCGTGCCGAACAGCGCCCTGAGCGTTTCTCGGTCGGTGATCACGTCGATGCCCGCGTCACCAATATCGACAAAGGCTCGCGTCGTTTGGGTCTGTCGATCAAGGCACGCGAAATCGCGGAAGAAAAAGAAGCTGTTGAACAGTATGGCTCCTCTGATTCTGGCGCGTCGCTTGGCGATATTCTGGGCGCTGCCCTGAAGAACCAGGACGACTGATCCACCTGGGATTACACCCAAGACAGAATTGAAAACGGCCCCGCTGATCCGGGGCCGTTTTTGTTTGTCCGGTGGGGATGGCAACGGCATGCGGTTCGCAGTCTGGATGATGTGCTTGGCCAGGATTGCCGGGCTGCGAATCATCCCTGATGCCTGCGCTCTGTGCCGGGCAGGAACTGCGTCTTCGGTCTGATGAATGGGCAAATGGGCCGGGTAAAGACCGAAAACCGCCGGTCAAACAGCGGCTTAGGCGGTATTATGTGGGTTTGATGGGGTCAGGCTCTATTCCCAGAACAGGGAAATCATGCCAGTATAGTTTCAGTTGCTAACGCATTTAAGGTGCCAAGGGCACCAAGCCCACGGGGGAGGGTTTTTTGTATGATACGCTCTGAATTGGTTCAGAAGATTGCCGACGAAAATCCGCATTTATATCAGCGTGACGTCGAACGGATTGTCAGCACGATATTTGACGAAATCATTGACGCAATGGCCAATGGCAACCGGGTGGAACTGCGCGGCTTTGGCGCGTTTTCTGTCAAGAAGAGAGATGCAAGAACAGGCCGTAATCCCCGCACTGGTGAATCCGTTCCAGTCGAGGAAAAGCATGTGCCGTTCTTCAAAACCGGCAAATTGCTGAGGGACCGTCTGAACGGCGGCTGACCCTCTGCTCACAGAGAGGTCGTGATGCGCTATATTCGTTATCTGTTTCTGGCCGTGGTTGGCTTGGCCCTGATCGTGGTCGCCCTTGCCAACCGCGATGTCGTCACGCTTAGCATTGTGCCGGATGAAATCGCAGGGCTTCTGCCGATCCCCAACGCGTTTTCGATCCCGCTGTTTCTGGTCATTCTGGGCAGCATCGTTGCCGGTTTGCTGATCGGTTTCGTCTGGGAATACTTCCGCGAACACAAACAACGCGCCGAGGCGGCCCGCAAAAAGCGGGAGCTGAACCGCCTGGAACGCGAAGTGAAAGGCCTGCGGGAAAAATCCGGCGAAGGTAAGGATGATGTCCTTGCCTTGCTGGAATAACCGGCGGCGTTTGGACTGACCCTATGCAAGTAAAAATCTGCGGCCTGTGCGATGCGGCTGGTATTTCAGCCTCGGTCACGGGCGGGGCAAGTTATCTTGGGTTCAACTTCTTTCCACCCTCCCCCCGGTCGGTCAGCGTGGCGGAAGCCCTGCCCTTGATGCAGGCGGTGCCGGAAGGCATTTGCAAGGTCGCGCTGTCGGTCAATGCGGACGACGCCGTGTTGGACGCGCTGGTCGGGCAATTGCCGATCGACATGCTGCAATTGCACGGGCAGGAAAGCCCCGCGCGGGTGGCCGAAGTGAAGTCGCGCTTTGGCTTGCCGGTCATGAAAGCGCTTGGCATTGCCGATGCAAGTGACCTGCCCGCGATCACTGAGTATGCCCGGGTTTCCGACATGCTGTTGATTGATGCCAAGGCGCCAAAGGATGCGGTTTTGCCGGGCGGCAATGGCTTGGCGTTTGACTGGACCTTGCTGGCCGGGCGTCGCTGGGGGTTGCCCTGGATGCTGGCAGGCGGGCTGACGGCGGACAATGTTGCCGAAGCGGCGCGCTTGACCGGGGCCGACATTGTCGATGTGTCGTCCGGGGTTGAAACAGCGCCCGGTGTCAAGGACGTGGCCCTGATCAAGCAGTTTTTGGCAGCAGCCAAGGGCTAG
>CAYXXQ010000401.1:0-3170 GCA_964469075.1 uncultured Rhodobacter sp. | reverse complement strand
AGGCGCAGGCGGCCAGGGTGTTCAACCTGGCGCGTCAGGACATCACCGGATTTCAATCCTATGCCCGAACGATTGCTGAAATGTTCAAAGGCGAAGACGCGGTGCTTGAAGACCTGTTGGAGGGGCTGTTTTTCATCGCGATGGCGGATGGGGAGTATCATCCAAAGGAGGATGATTTCATCCACCAGGTGGCAGTGATATTTGGCCTGTCAGACCGCCGGTTTCGCACCTTGCGCACGCGGTTTGCACCGGGGGCCGCGCCCGATGCCTATGCGGTTCTGGGCGTCGATCCGGACACACCGATGGAGGATATCCGCAAGGCCTGGCGGCAGGCGGTGCGTGAAACCCATCCAGATCAGATGATGTCGCGCGGTGTCCCAGAGGAGGCGATAAGCCTGGCCACACGCAAGCTGATTTCGGTGAACCGGGCCTGGGAAGAAATCCAGGAAGGGCGTGCCTGATGCGGATTGCCACCTATAACGTCGAATGGTTTGCCAATCTTTTTGACAAGAAAAACAACCTGTTGCTGGATGACAAATGGTCCGGGCGGGATAATGTCACCCGTGCCCAACAAATTGAAGCACTGGCCAAGGTGTTCATCTCGATCAACGCTGATGTGGTGATGGTGGTCGAGGCGCCAAATACCGGCCACCGGCAATCAAGCGCCACAGCCTTGGAGAATTTCGCGGCGATGTTTGACTTGCGCCAGAAGGCGGCGTTGGAGGGGTTTGCCAATGACACGCATCAGGAAATCACCCTGATGTATGACCCTTTCGCTTGCCGCGCGTCGCATGATCCGAAGGGCCATCCGGAGGGGGCGTTTTGCCCCGATGAAGCGCCGCGATTTGATGGTGTACTGCATTTTGATCTGGATACCGACCTGATCGGTGAGACCATCACGTTTTCCAAACCACCCCTGGAGGTGGAGCTGATCCCCGAAGGCGGTGATCCCATTCGGCTGATCGGGGTGCATGTGAAATCCAAGGTGCCGCACGGGGCGAAATCGGCCGACGAGAAGACCCGGATTTCCATTGAAAACCGCCGCAAGCAGATGGCCCAGTGCATCTGGATCCGTCGCCGGGTTGATTGCCATCTGGCCGCTGCGGAACCGGTGATCGTGCTGGGGGATTTCAACGACGGGCCGGGGCTTGATGAGTACGAAAAGCTGTTTGGCCATTCCGGGATGGAGGTCGTTCTGGGCTGCAATGGTGACGACAGCAAGATGCTGTTTGACCCAAGCGCGATGGCGGCGATTGCACCCCGCGCCGGGCATCACACCGCTACTGCGCGGTTTTTTCTGTATGAGTTGGGCATCTATAAAAACTATCTTCTGGATTACATCATGGTGTCGCAGGATCTGAAAGCAAAGGCCGGGCGCTGGCAGATCTGGCATCCTTTTGACAACCCGGTTTGTTACAATGACCCGGAATTGCGGGAAGCGTTGTTGCTGGCCTCGGACCATTTTCCGGTGACGCTGGATATTGATTTGACCGCCCGGTGAGGGCCAGAATGTCGCGCCCCCTTGTGATCGGGCGATTAGGACATATTTAATCTGTGACAGAGACGCCAGCAGACTTGGCCGAACTGTCCCGAGGAGTCCTTTGCTTGCTACACCAAATGGACCTCGGGATATCTGTGGGACTATCTGCAAGGTTTATCCGCCTGGATCGCCTTGAAGTCCCCCCATCCCTGCCCTTATGTCTGGATCAGCAGTTTCTTGACCCAAGGCAGGTAATCCCATGTTCACTTCTCCGCTGTTTCGCACTGATTTTTCATACGATCTGCCAAAGGAAATGGCCGAAGGCGGGGCGGGCGCGGCGGCGTTTGGTGATCTGCCGGAGTGGAATCTTGACGACCTTTATCCCAGCACCGATGGCGCGGAAATCACCCGCGATCTGAAATGGCTGGGGGACGAATGCGCCGATTTCGCCCTTGATTATGAGGGCAAGCTGGACGCGTTATCGGCGGCGGATTTGCTGAGCTGTATTGTCCGTTACGAGAAAATCCAAAGCATCGCCGGGCGGATCATGTCTTTCGCCGGGCTGCGTTATTACCAGAATACGGTTGATCCTGAGCGGGCCAAGTTCCTGTCGGATATGCAATCGGACATCACCGATATGTCGACGGCTTTGGTGTTCTTTTCGCTTGAAATGAACCGTCTTGAGGAGGCCGATCTGACGGCGTCCTTTGCGGTTAATGCCGATCTGGCGCGCTATAAGCCGGTGCTGGACAGGATGCGGGCGATGAAGCCTTTTCAGATGTCGGACGAGTTGGAAAAATTCCTGCATGATCAGTCGGTTGTCGGCGCGACTGCGTGGAACCGGTTGTTTGATGAAACCACCGCCGCGCTGACTTTTGAGGTCGATGGCGAGGATTTGAACCTTGAAAGCACCCTCAACCTGCTGACCGATCAGGACCGCGCGACGCGCGAGGCCGGGGCGCGGGCGGTGGCTGCGGTTTTTGGCGAAAACCTGCCGCTTTATGCGCGGATCACCAACACCCTGGCCAAGGAAAAAGAGATCGAGGATCGCTGGCGCAAGCTGCCCAGCCCGCAAATGGCGCGACATCTGGCCAATGATGTTGAACCTGAGGTGGTCGAGGCGTTGCGCAACGCCGTGGTTACGGCTTATCCCAAGCTGTCGCACCGCTATTACGCGCTGAAGGCCAAATGGCTGGGGCTGGATAAATTGCAGATCTGGGACCGCAATGCGCCGCTGCCGCAGGTGGATCAGAAGACCGTCGATTGGCCGACCGCACGGCGCACCGTGACCGAGGCTTACGCCGCCTTTGACCCGGCTTTAGCCGATCTGGCGGAACCGTTTTTTGACCGCGGCTGGATTGATGCGGCGACCAAACCTGGCAAAGCGCCGGGGGCATTTGCCCACCCGACGGTGACCGATGTGCATCCCTATGTGATGCTGAACTATCTGGGCAAACCGCGCGATGTGATGACGCTGGCGCATGAGCTGGGGCATGGGGTGCATCAGGTGCTTGCGGCGGATCAGGGCGAATTGCTATCCTCGACCCCGCTGACGCTGGCGGAAACGGCCAGTGTTTTTGGCGAGATGCTGACCTTCCGCAAACTGCTGGCCGAGGCCCCGGATCAGGCCGCGCGCAAGACGCTGCTGGCGGGCAAGGTTGAGGATATGATCAACACCGTCGTGCGCCAG
>CAYXXQ010000400.1:0-3173 GCA_964469075.1 uncultured Rhodobacter sp. | reverse complement strand
GTCGGGTCAATGCGTGGGCCACGGTCAAGCCTTTCCGGAAAAATGCCGTTGGTTTGACCCTGATATCGGGATTCCAGCAGGAGGAAGGTCAAGTGCGGCATATTGGGTCGCTTGTCGTTGAACAGGTCGGCGGGGTGCAGATCCCGGTTGTGGAGTGGTGTCAAGCCCGCGTGGGCATCCGTGGATGGCGTGTTATGCCGCGTTGACGCGTGCCAAATTCGCAACCGGTATCTCAGCCCGCGCCACTTGGCCCATCAGATCAAACAGCACCAGAATCCGGTCTCTGGCGCTGTATTTTTCAACGGTCGCAACGAAGTCCTTGAACGGCCCCTGGGTGATACGGACAACCTCATTCGCGGCGAGGTCAGCGATAGGTTTCAGGAAACCCTGGTCATCGCAACGCGCTTGCAGGTCTTTGATCAGCGTGGGCGGCAGGCCTTGTACGGACCGGCTGTTAAACAAGACCAGTCTGGACACGCCATAAGTTGAATTGATCGTTGAAAAGGAGGTTTGCAAGGGGTCAAACGCCGCGAACAGGTATCCCGGAAACAGAGGCGCCGGTTGCTGGGTTTTGCCCTTTGGGATGGGCGTTGTAAGCCTTGGCATGAACGTGGCTACATGTTGCCGTTCAAGGTTTTGCTCAGCCCGCGCCAGGCCATTGGGCTTTAGCTGGATCAGAAACCAGGGATGGGTTTCGTTATGAAATGTTGTCATGGCGGTCATCTTCAGGCCACGTCTTCCTGTTGGTGATAGCCGTCGACTTTGCTTTTCAGCAACTTGCGAAAGCCGGCCACATCGCCACTGTCCAGCGTGGTCTGAAGGTCTTTTAACATGCCAGCCACTTCGATTTGGGACAGCTTGGCTTCTTCGGCGCGCAAGATCTTCTCATGCGGGGTTGCGCGCAGGCTTTCGTCGTTCAGAAGCAACTCTTCAAACAGCTTCTCACCAGGTCGCAATCCTGTGATTTGGATTTCGATACCATCGGAGTCGGCCCCCGGTTCTTTGATGCGATGGCCGGACAGTTCGATCATTTGCCGCGCGATATCGATGATTTTCATTGACTGACCCATGTCCAGAACGAAGACATCTCCGCCTTTGGAATAGGCCCCAGCCAACAGGACCAGACGGGCGGCTTCAGGCATTGTCATGAAAAACCGTGTGACGTCTGGATGGGTGACGGTCACCGGGCCACCCATTGCGATTTGTGTCTGAAAAAGCGGCAAGACCGAGCCGGATGATCCCAGCACATTGCCAAATCGCACCATCGACAGCTTGGTTTTGCCGCTGCGCGTCTGCATATCCTGGACCACAAGTTCGGCCATGTGCTTGGTTGCGCCCATCACATTTGTCGGTCGGACGGCCTTGTCGGTTGAGACGAGAATGAACCGTTCTACCCCGCAGTCAATGGCGGCATTGGCGACGATATGGGTGCCAAGCACGTTGTTGCGGGCAACTTCAAGCTCGTTTTCTTCGACAAGCGGGACATGCTTGTAGGCCGCCGCGTGCAGAATGATATCAACCTCCAGATCGCGGATGACATTAAGAATACGTGGCTTGTTGGTGACAGAGCCCAAACGCGCGATAGTGTCGATGCCCTGGGCTTCGGCCAGTGGGCGCAGATCGTGGTCGATCTGGTATAGGCCAAATTCACTTTGTTCAAACAGGACAAGCTGTTTTGGGCGGCAGTGCAGCAATTGGCGGCAAAGCTCAGACCCAATTGAACCCCCGGCCCCCGTTACCATGACACTGCGCCCGGCATAGGCTTTGGCGATTTCAGGGATCTCCAGATCAACCTTGTCACGGCCCAGAAGCTCATCCGGGGCCACGGTGCGAAAGCTGGAGCCAGTGCCGCTGTCGGCCAGAAGGTCGACGTAAGAGGGCAGGATTTGCACATCGTAGGACAGGGCCTGCAGGCGATCCACCAAGCCTTGTTGCCGGGGCTTTGATAAAGACGGAATGGCGATGGCGACCTGTTTGATCTTGTTTTGCATGATCGGTTTGCGCAGAATGTCGGGCTTGTTTACCTTCAATCCGGCCACAAGCAGGCCGTGCAGTGAGGGGTTGTCATCGACAAAGAAGGCCGGGCGGACTTCTTTTGATTGTCGCAGGGCTGAGGCCAGTTGAATGCCCGCAGCGCCCGCTCCGTAGATTGCAACAGGTACGGATTTGCCGTTTGCGGATTGCAGGAAATGCAACAAGGCCGAGCCGAGCAGTTTTGCAATCACCGAGCCGAAGAAAAAGGCAGAGCCAAGGAAAATCGGCACGGATCTAGGAGCGTTAAGATCAAGCACATAGCTGATGACACTGGCCGTGGCCGTCAGGCCAAGTGCTGTCGCGCCGATCCGCAGCATGGCGCTGTTTTCAAACGTGTGCAGCTTGATGCTGGGCAGTCGGAAAAATAGGATCAGCGGGATGCCTGCGGCCAAAAGCAGCGGGAAAAGTGGCCAGGAAAGGGCAAGCGGATCAAACGGCGTGGCCGTGCCAAATCGCAATGCAAAAGCGGCATAGGTGCTGATCAGGATTAAAGATGAATCCAGTCCCAGCAGAATGCCGCGTTTCACAAATCTCGGTAATGTATAAAGATAATTGAAAATCAAAGCCAACCCACCTGAACATTCGCACCAAAAAATGCGGTTTACATACTATACGCCTGTCTTGAAGGTATAACGCGGACGAGCACCAAAACCGGCGCTTTCGCCCGACGCGGCCCCCCAAAGCAGCAATCGATAAGGAAGACTCAGGAAATTGAGTAACCTTAGGGGTAAGTATGCAGCAATTTCGTATACTTATTCAAGAAATTTTGGGGTTTGGCGCGAAACCCTTTGTCGCAGTTGTGACATAATAAGCGTTTGATCTTTGCGCAGAATCGGACCAGGCGCGACAAAATCCAGGCCATATGCGGCGGTGCAGCATACTGGTTCGGGTGCTATGCTGTTTGCAGGAAGGGAGGTGCTGTACTTTCCCCAAGCCGCAATCCGGTCAGGTCGCCTAAAGGCCCCGACCTGCCTTTTCGGCGATGCCGGACTGGCCTTCGCGGCGTTCCAGTTCGACCAACACGTCATCAAAGGCGACATCGCTGGCCGCCAGCATAACCAGCAGGTGGTAAAGGACATCCGCGGCCTCGGCCGTCAGATTGGCCTGATCGCCCTTGACGGCGGCGATGATCGCTTCAA
>CAYXXQ010000399.1:0-3174 GCA_964469075.1 uncultured Rhodobacter sp. | reverse complement strand
AATGGATTGGTCAGCGCGCCGTTTTCAATCGTCGCAAGCCCGGCGGCAACTGCCAATTGGCCTAAATGCACGTCACTCGCCGCACCGGAATGGGCGCGCGCAGGATAGCCTAAAAGCCGGATATAGTTCGACAAAGTCACAGTAGTTTCCGAGGCGCGCAGGCAAGCCCGCTGCGCCTGCGCGTCCTGCAGCCAGTCACACCCGGCCTCATCCCCTTCAGGATCGCGGGGATAGTCGTATAAAAACACAATGGCACGGTTGTGGTTACGGCAATCGGTGGGCGGCGCTTTCATTGATTCACGCAGGCCGGCCATGATCACATCAATGCCCGAGGCAAAGGTTTTCACTTGCTTCGTGCGCAGGGTTTCAGCCAGACGATCAACGTCCGGATTTGCCAGTGGCGTATCCAGCCAGGCACTGGCCGGAATGTCACAGATGCCGACCATCGCCGCATCGCAGTAATAGCCAAACGCCTTCAAATGATCAGCCCGCTGCCCGGGATCGGACGGGATATCGGCCACTTCCCTTTTGACCAGCCCTTCGCGGGTGGCGTCCAGCATCGCCTGGTATTCCTGCATCGCGTTCACCAGTGAGGTCGGGGCCTCAGGGCGGCGAAAGCTGATTTGCGCCATCGCGGGCAGGGCAGAAAGATCGGGCATCGCAGTGCCACGCTTCAGCTTTTCCAGCGGGTAAGGGCCAAGATGCATCGGACGGTTCTTATACGAAAAAAACTTACCCATCGGGATTTCCTTGTCTACAGGCCTGATACATCGCGCGTTTCGTTCTGCATCAGCTTTCGGATGATTGTCGCCAGCATATCGCGTTCATACCATGACAGCTTTTCGTTGAAATGCGCTGCATTTTCGGCGGCAGCTTTGGTTGCCTGGGCCAGATGATCCAGACCTTTGTCGGTGATCCAGACCTCGGTCGTGCGCTTGTCGGTCTTTCCGTCGCTTCGGGTGATCAGACCTGTGCTTTCAAGCCGCCGAAGCCCGCGTGAGGTCGCGGTGCGGTCAATCCCAATGAAATCGGCGATGTCAGACGGACCTTTCAGGCCTTCCTGGCCAACCGCAAGCAGAATGCACCAGCTGACGCGGGTCAACCCAAGTGGCGCAAGTGTCGAGTCAAACCGTCGTTCACTAATCCGCGAGAACAGCGTCGTCTGGTAGCCGAGGGAACTATGCAGGTCATATCGGTTTGGCATAGTTGACTATGTCAACTATATAATTGTCGCTGTCAATTACCTAATCTTGGGCAGCAGAGATTTGTGGCCGGGCACCCGGTCCGTGTTCTTTTGGAAGCCAAAACTTGCGGGTTGAACTGCGGCTGGTTATTGGCAAGACTGGCCCGTGCTGATGGCGATAAACAGGGGTCAAAATGTGAGGAATATCAAAGGGTTGTTATTTGACAAGGATGGTACCTTGTTTGATTTTCGCACCACCTGGGGCGCTTGGGCACGGGTGTTTTTTATGGATATTGCGCAGCAGGACAAGGCGATGGCGCAAAAAATGGCGCTTGGGATGGGCTTTGATTTCACAACCGGAGAGTACCGGCGCGATAGTATCGTCATCGCGGGCACCCCGGATGATATCGTGGAAGCATTGATCGATGTCTTGCCGGGATGGACGGCCGAAGAACTGGTGGTGCGGATCAACCAGATCGCAACCGACGTACCGCAGATGGAGGCGGTGCCGCTGGTGCCGCTGCTGACGGAATTTCGCAGACGTGGCATCAAGCTGGGTGTGGCCACCAATGATGCCGTCGCGCCCGCGATGGCGCATCTGAAGTCCGCCGGCGTGGTGGAGTTGTTTGACTTCATCGCCGGGTTTGACAGTGGTTTTGGCGCCAAGCCTGAAACCGGGATGCAGCAAGGGTTTTGCCAGGCGATGAACTTGCGCCCTGCAGAGGTCGTGATGGTGGGCGATTCCCTCCACGATCTGATTTCCGGACGGAACGCAGGCATGCACACCATCGCCGTTCTGACTGGCATGGCCGAATCTGACGAGCTGTCACCCTATGCGGATATCGTGTTGGGCGATATTGGTGAAATCCCGGCGTATCTTGGCTTACACCAGGTTTGACGCCGTAATTTCCTGACCCAGTTTTTCGATGTGATCGACCAGAAACTCAAGATCCGGCAGGGTGGTGCGGTGGTTGGTGATGTTAACCCTGATCGCCAAATGTCCCTTAAGCTTGGTGGTTGAAGGGGCGGCCAATCCACGTTCCTGTAGAGCCACCACAATTTCGCCGTTCAGACGGTCAAGATCAGGGCCATCCAAGTCGCCGGGATTATAGCGAAAACAGGTGATGTTCAGTGCGACGGGGGCCAAAAGCTCCAACCTGTCGGAGCGTTCGACCATCCCCGCCAAGGCCTTGGCCTGATCGCAGTTTTGCGCAATCAGCCCGCCCAACCGATCAGTACCGAAATGCATCAGGTGAAACCAGATCTTAAGGGCGCGAAAGCCGCGCGACAGTTCCGGGCCGTACTCGCAGAACCACGGATTGCCCGCGGCCAGGCCGCGTTCGGCACCTTCCAGGTAATCCGGACGCTCGGTAAAGGCGCGCCACTGGTCCTCGACATCGCGCATCAAGATAAAGCCGGCGTCGTAGTTCACATGCAGCCATTTGTGAAAATCAAAAGCGATGGAATCAGCTTGCGACAGGCCCGCCAGCAGCGGTTTCTGCGCGTCACTAAGTACGGCCGTCGCCCCAAACGCGCCATCGACATGAAACCACATGTTATGCTCCCGCGCGATTTCAGCCAGCGTTTCCAGCGGATCAATTGCCCCGACATTGACCGCGCCCGCGGTGCCAACCAGGCAAAACGGTTGATGACCTGCGGTCAGATCCTGGGCGATCATGGTTTTAAGGGCGCCAGCGTCCATCCGGTAATCGCCATCGGTCGGCACCATGCGCAAAGCGTCTTGACCAAGGCCCAGAATGTCGAACGTGCGGGCAATGCAACTATGGGCCTGGTCAGAGGCATATCCGACCAATTGTTTGGTCGCGCGCCCAAGACCTGTGCGCCGCAAATCAAGCCCGCCATGTTTTTCCCGCGCCGATTTGATCGCGATCAGGGTCGCAACCGAGGTGCCGGAAACCACCAACCCACCGCTGGTATCAGGGAAGTCAAAGGCCTGGCGCATCCAGTCGATCACCTGCTTTTCCACCAGA
>CAYXXQ010000398.1:0-3183 GCA_964469075.1 uncultured Rhodobacter sp. | reverse complement strand
ATGAAATCGCAGATCTGGCTGCTTGATCCGCGCCCCAACCTGCCCTCGATCGTCAAGGCGGTGGGGGATGGATTTGGGCTGAGCGAAGCCTCCAATACCCCCGTCATGCTACAGGTTCGCGTCCGTGGTTGCCATGTCACCGGCGAGTTCATCGCGCGGGACAATATCGCCCCGCCAATGACTGTGCGCGATGCGCTGGAAAAACCCAAACGCGATGTTGATCGCATCGTTCTGCCGCCCGCTTCGTTCAGGCACGAACATGAAAAGGTTGCGAAACGCTGGCCCGCCGCGGTGAAATATATCACGGAAAACGCGTTGAACGAGGTTTTTGGCCCGGCTCAGGCCCCTGTCGGACTGGTCATTCAGGGCGGCATGTATAACGGCGTTATCCGCGCGCTTCAGCGGTTGGGACTGGCTGATATCTACGGCGAAACCAAGGTGCCGATCTATTGCCTGAACGTGGTTTATCCGCTGATTGATACGGAATTTCTTGATTTCTGCAAAGGCAAAGACGCGGTTCTGGTTGTCGAGGAAGGCCAGCCCAATTATCTGGAACAGGCGTTTGCGGCGATGCTCTATCAGGCTGGTGGAACCGTCCGATTACTGGGCAAAGGACCGTTCCCGGTTGCCGGGGAATATACCGGGCAGGTGATGCTGGACAGCCTGCACAGGTTCGTGTCCGACCATGCCCCCGATCTGTTGCCGCCCAGCGGTCGGGCCAGCAATGTTTCGCGCGCGAAACATTTACCCGTGCTGGGCGACGTGGTGCCGGCGCGCCCGCCAAGTTTTTGCACCGGCTGCCCGGAACGCCCGATTTTCGCCGCAACCAAGCTGGTGGAACAGGAATTGGGCCATCACCACATTGCCAGCGATATCGGCTGCCATCTGTTTTCGATCAACGCGCCGTTTGATCTGGGCGCAACGACGATGGGGTATGGGCTTGGTCCAGCCTCGGCGTCGGCGTTCAACGACAAGGGTGCAAAGCGGCGCTCGATCTCGTTTTTGGGGGATGGCGGGTTCTGGCATAATGGCCTGACCTCGTCGATCGGCAACGCGGTTTTCAACGGCAATGACAATGTGATCATCATCGTTGATAACTTTTACTCGGCCGCGACCGGAGGGCAGGACATCCTGTCCTCAAGGGCGCTCAACCAGACCAGATCAACCCGGCATCCGATCGCCGATGCGGTTCGCGGCATCGGAGTGAAATGGGTTCGCCAGATCGACCGGACCTATGACGTGGCACAGGTTCGCGCCACGCTGAAAGAGGCGCTGACCACCGACGCGACCGGCCCGAAGGTGATTATCGCCTCGTCCGAATGCATGCTGAACCGCCAGCGCCGCGAGAAACCGATCAAGGCCAAAGCGATCAAGGATGGCGAACGCGTTGTGAAAACCCGTTTTGGTGTGGACGAGGATATTTGCACCGGCGATCATGCCTGCATCCGCCTGTCCGGCTGCCCGTCGCTAAGTGTCAAATCGCTGGCTGATCCGCTGCGCGACGATCCGGTTGCCGCGATTGATCAAAGCTGTGTCGGCTGCGGCAATTGCGGCGAGGTTGCGGATGCCGCGATCTTGTGTCCGTCCTTTTATCAGGCTGATATGGTCAACAACCCCACCGCGCGTGACAAGCGCCGCCAGCAACGCGCCCGCCGGGTCATCGGATGGCTGCAATCACGCCGCGAGGCAAAGCGATTGCGTTTCGCGCATCTGTAAGGAAGACGCATGGTGACCCTACCTGACATTCCCGAAATGCCGGAAATCGGCGGTGATACCACCGGGTCCATCCTGAAGCTGGCCATTCTTGCGGTTGGTGGCCAGGGTGGTGGGGTGCTGGCCAACTGGATCATTGATCTGGCGCAACGTGGCGGATACCGCGCGCAAGGAACCTCGGTCGCGGGTGTTGCACAGCGGACCGGCTCCACCATCTATTATGTCGAAATGGCCCCTGATACCGGGCGGGCACCTGTCTTCTCGCTCAGCCCGTCGCCGGGGGATGTGGACATCGTGATTGCCGCCGAACTGATGGAGGCCGGACGCGCCATGATGCGCGGCTTCGTCACGCCCGAGCGCACGACGCTGATCGCTTCGACCCATCGGGTGCTGGCCACGACGGAAAAGATGGTGCCGGGCGATGGCAGGGCGGATTCCGAACCCGTGGTTATCGCGGCACGCAAGGTGGCCTATCGCGCGATCTGCCTTGATCTGGAAGATGCTGCGGTTCAGGCGGGCAGCCTGATCTCGGCCAGCCTGTTCGGTGCGCTGGCCGCAAGCGGGGTGCTGCCGTTTGCCCGGGCCGGGTTCGAGGAAACCATCCGCGCCTCGGGCCGTGGGGTCGAGGCATCTTTGCGCGCGTTTGATGCCGGGTTCAAAGGTGCGGCGGGGGATGGCCCGACCAAGGCCACGACAGATGGCGTTCCGGTGCCTGTCATCGCCATGCCGCAAGCCGCACCTGCACCCGATGCCGGCATTGATCCTGTCGGCCCGGCGCGGCAACTGGGTGAATGGCGCAAACTGACGATCCGCGTCGATGCGCTGCCAGAGCCGGTGCAGGACATGGCGCGCCGCGGTCTGGCCAAGGTTGTCGATTTTCAGGACATCGCCTTTGGCACGCAATATCTGGACCTGCTGGATCGTGCCCACTTGGGCGACCGGGCCGAACACGACTGGGCGTTCACGAACGAGGCGGCAAAATATCTGGCCAATGCGCTGTGCTATGATGATCTGATCCGGGTGGCCGATCTGAAGACCCGCGCCAGCCGCGAGGTGCGTCTGCGGCGCGAACAGGGTGTCGACAGCACGGCCATCGTGCAGGTTACCGAGTATTTCCACCCCCGCGCGCAGGAAGTGGTTGGCACCCTGCCCGTCACCTTGGGCCGCTGGATGGCGCGCAGCCAAGGCCGCATGGCCTGGCTTGATCGCCGCGTCAACAAGGGCCGCCGCCTGCGCACCGACGGCTTGCGCGGTTTTCTGCAATTGTGGTTCATCAGCGGCCTGAAACCCATGCGCCGCCGCCTGTTGCGCCATGCTCAGGAAATGTCGCATCTGAACGATTGGTTCGATCTGGCACTGCGCGAAGGTGCCAGCGATTATCGACTTGGCGTTGAAATCCTGCGCTGTCGGAGGCTTATCAAGGGCTATTCTGATACCCACACCCGCGGGTCTTCGAAATTTGACCGTGTG